>CBINHQ010000070.1:0-8668 GCA_966250475.1 uncultured Chitinophagaceae bacterium | reverse complement strand
CCATTTGCGCTGCACCGAGTGAGCCGCCTGCATCACCGGAGGCAGGCTGAATGAATATGTCTTTGAAGATTTTCTCCTTCAATAATTTTCCGTTTGCCACACAGTTTAGCGCAACACCACCCGACATGCAGAGGTAATCGGATCCGGTGAGGCGCTTTGCTTCTCTCGCCATCTTAAGCACGATCTCTTCAGTGACCTGTTGAATGGCGAGCGCCATGTTGCAATGTTTCTGCTCGATCTTTCCATCGGGAGGAACTACGGCAATGCCGAAGAGCTTTTCCCATTTATCGCCATGAATCATGCGAAGTCCGGTGGCGTAGTTGAAATAATCCTGGTTGAGCCAGATAGATCCATCGTCCTTGATGTCTACGATATGTGTCTTGATAAGCTTTACAAATTCATGCGTCTGCGGTGAATGGGGGTTGCCGTAGGGTGCAAGTCCCATCAGCTTGTACTCACCCGAGTTCACTCTGAAGCCCAGGTAATATGTAAATGCCGAATAAAGCAATCCAACAGAATGAGGGAAACGCATTTCCTTCAGCATTGTAATCTTGTTGTCTTTTCCCATGCAGATTGATGCAGTGGCCCATTCGCCCACGCCATCGATGCTGAGTATTGCGGCTTCTTTAAATGGTGAAGGATAGAATGCGCTTGCAGCATGGCTAAGGTGATGCTCGGAAAAAAGTAGTCTCAATTTTTTCTTTTCGTACTTGCCTGCTTCAGCGAGTCCTTCATGAAGAAGTTTCTTCAGGAACATTTTTTCCTTAATCCATACGGGAATGGATGTGAGGAATGAAACGAGCCCTTTTGGAGAAAAGGCATAGTATGTGTCAAGCAAACGTTCAAACTTAAGCAGGGGTTTATCGTAAAAAACTACTGCATCCAATTCGTCGATGGAGAGGCCGGCATGCTCGAGGCAGTATTTTACCGCGTTTACCGGAAAGTCGGGAGTGTGTTTCTTGCGAGTGAACCGTTCTTCCTGTGCGGCGACAACGATCTGGCCGTCGACAAGCAGGGCTGCGGCAGAATCATGGTAAAAGGCGGAAATTCCTAATACAGTTTTCATCGTAAAAGTTTATGGCGGCGATGTACGGTGGTTCGCCCGGTACAAATATTCAGCTCAAGTTTTCAAATGAATTGGGCAATAATTGGTTTATCAGCCGCAATTCTGCGTTTGTTTGATCCCGGTCTAAAATAGGAATTATGGGTAGTTACGGATTAATTCAGAGGATGCTTGTAGATGGGGGCTGTTGAATTTCACAGGCTTGTATGAATTCGGAGCCCAAACTACAAATTTGATTTGGAATTTTCTGCATGTGGGAGGAGATTTTTTTGATTAAGGCCTTATCAGAGGCCTACTGCCTGATAATAAATTACAGTTTCACAATTCCTTTTTTGAGCGCCTCCATGCACAGGCCAACCCGGCTCTGTACGTTGAATTTATGGAAAAGCGACTCGCGGTATCCGTCCACGGTGCGCTGGCTAACCTGCATTTCTTCTGCGATCTGTTTGTAGGTGAGGTCGCTGCAAGCGAGCTTTAGGAAGGTTCGTTCTTTAGAGTTTACATGAAGTGCAGGTCTATCGTCCGCGTGTTTCAGCATTCGTCTAAAAAGTATATTTCGAGCGTCGGCATTGTAGTAACCGTTTTTTCTTACCTCAATCAATGCGCGTTCGAATTCGGTAGGATGTGCATCCTTCAGCAGATAAGCGCAGCAGCCGGCTTTCAGCATTTCGATTACGAGTCCTTCCGTGTCGTTCATGGACAAAGCGATCAGTCGAATGGCAGGATAAGTTTCATTTAGCCAGGTGGCCGTTTCCACACCATCCATCTGGGGCATCTCCACATCTATCAGCATGAGTTCGGGAAGTTCATCGAGCGATTTCATCTTCTCCTGCAGATCCGTGCCATTGAGTGCCTCTACCACAACGAGGTATTCGCCGAAGGTCTCAAGTAGTAGAGTGAGAGACTTAAGGAAAAGCTGGTGGTCGTCTACGATTCCGATTCTCGTTTGCATCAGAAATTATTTTGAGGATGAGCTTGCCGGCATCAGTTTCTTCTTCTGGGTATGCAGATGCTGACGGAAATTTCCGGTCCGGGCGAAGTCTGCCATCTGATGGTTCCGCCCAGTATTGCCGCGCGTTGCTTCATGTTGTGAATGCCCATGCCTTCTGTCTTGTTAGGGTCGAATGCTTTGCCATCATTCCTGACCACGATGGTCGTCTTGTCCGGGAGGTTCGAAATCTTAACGAAGATGTTTCCCGGATTGCCGTGCCTGATCGCGTTTTGGATGGATTCCTGCACAATGCGAAAGAGAATGATCTGTTCATCCGGAATGAGATTGATTGTTCCATCTACTTGCAATCTTGCATGGATAATGCCACCTGCTTCTATTCTGTCGATCTCTGCTTCCAGATTTTCATGCAAGCTGAACTTCTTCAGCCATTCCTTGTCGAGTGATTTTGATAAAGTGCGAATTTCATTGATGGCCTTGGCGAGAGTGTTGTTTGCCGTGACCAGGGTCGATGGAGCTGAGGGAAGACTTCGCTCTGTAATTCCCAGCAGCATGCGAGATGAGCTTAGCAGTTGGCAGACGTTGTCGTGCAACTCGCGGCTGATCTTCTGAAAGGTTTGCTCCTGCACTTCTATGCGTGAATGAAACAGCAGCTCTTCGAATTCTTTTCGCATAATGGCATTCTCCTCGATTAGTTTCGACTTCCTCTTTTTGAAGTAGAGAAAATATCCAATTACGAATCCGGAGGCAAGGGCAAGCAGGCAGGTGACGATGATTATTGCCTGGATGGTGGATGTTGCCGTTTCATGCATACAAAGCCAATTATCCAGTTTCCGTATAGAATTAAGTTAAATGCGGCGATTACAAGTGTGTAGATTGAAATGTTGTTGGAAAGCCTGAGTTGCGCTACGGAATCGCGGAAGGCGAAGAGGCCCATCGATCCGAAGTAGTAGAAGAATAAACCGGTGACGATCCAGAATGGTGGAAAGCTTAGCGGATCCAGCACTGAATCGTTTCTTATTAATGAGAAGTAAAAAAGGCAACAGAGGAGAACTACTTCGAAGGAAAGTAGTTGACGGCTGTGAAGATTGTAGGCGGAGATCGGCGTTCGGGTTATCTCCACGAGGAAGAAGACCAGGAATACAATGAAGCTGCCAATTGCGACCCGTCTCATCCACTGTGAAGGATAGAAGATGCAGAAGAGCAGAGTGCAAAAGATTGCCTGGAGTAGTATGTTGATATTAAAGAAAATCATGTTCGGCTCCGAAGGCGACTTTCCTGAATAGAAGCCGGCGAACTTGAGAGAGATTGTAAGCAGGAGATAGGGGAGAAAGAGGCGTCGGGTATCCCTGTTTCCTACGATGATCGCCAGGATACAGGCGATTGTTTCGGAGATGAGGATGGGGTTTGATATGATGTCCTTCGGTTCCATGTGCTCAATGATCTGACAGGTGGTTCAACGCTCTCAACGCGGGGTCAAGTTCTCCAAATTATTCATTGGAGTCAAGCGTGATTTCACGGGAAATTGGGAGGGTGAAATGGACGGGGTAGGGGAGGGTGTTGAACACGGGGGAGGCGTTTTAAGCCGGTTTTTTGATATTCGCCTTTTTGGGCGAATTTTTTCAATATTCGCCTTTTTAGGCGAATTTTTAGAATATTCGCCTTTTTAGGCGAATTTTTGGAATATTCGCCTTTTTAGACGAATTTTGGTTAATGGCAAACGGGGCAGTAATAACGGCCGATATCGTAAACTCAACCTTGTTTTCTCCCGAGGAAGAGAAGAGATTCATGTCAAGAGCTTTGGCAATCTTCAAGCCTTACAGGTTTGAATTTTACAGAGGTGATAGCTTTCAGATCCTGGTCAAAGATCCTTTCGAAGCTTTGAAGCCTGTGCTCTTGCTGAGAGTGGCTGCCAGGAAGATGTCCATTCAGTATGATGTTCGTGCAGGTATTGGGATAGGGGAGATCAATCCAAGGATCAGGAAACTCAGCACCGCTTCCGATCCTGCTTTTGTTTTATCCGGCCGGGCATTTGACTCTCTTACAAGTTCAAAACAACGGCTTGCCATCTCCAGTCCCGATGAGAAAATGAATTATGCGCTTCGTGTCATCAGTCATTTTCTTGATTATCTCATGCAGGATTTAACTGAGAAGCAGGCGGAAGTATTGGGGGAGTTGTTGTTAGACAGGACACAATTGGAAGCTGCCAGAAAGTATAAAAAATCAATCTCCACAATTAACAAGCATGCGAAGGCAGCCGGTTGGGATGAAATTCTTAAATTGATCGACGAATACAGACAGGTAATTTCAATTCTTTAGAAATAGAGACTCTCTGGCTGACCAGGTTGATATTGGCTCACTTACTGACGGATTTTCGGATAATGTCGTCCACATGGATTTTGTCACAGGACCGGCATCAAATTGATACTTCACCCTTCGATTGGACCTGAAAACCTCCGTGAAAGAATTCTCTTTAACTTCCCTATTAAAATTTGTATTTCACAACTCCGGACAATGACCGGGGAAAAAGTTCATAGGTCGTCTTGTGGGTTTGCGTAGGGTAAATTGAAGTAACTGTAAAATGATCCTGGTTAAGGATGTTGTTGGCTGCCAACTCAAATTGCCATTTTTTGTTTTTTGTATGATAGGTAATCCTCGATTCCAAATAAGACAGTTTCTGTACCGGCTGCCTGCCGGGAAAAACAAAATGGGAAGTCATCTTCCCGGCAACAAACAGGTTCCGTCCGATTTTCTGCTCAACATAAGCTGAAATTGTAAACTTTGATGTGCTGGTGGTAGTATTGTTTTCCAGGACCTCCAGATGAAAAACCTGGTACTCATTGTTGAGTAGGATCGAAGTTGAAGCCATACGAAATTGAAGTTTTACACCCGTCTGCATAACAAACATAATGTTCTTCTGAAGGCGGCCTTCAATACTGGAATAATTGCTGATCCTTGAAAGATTCAGCCTGTGAGAAATCATTCTCAACGATCCAGGCAAAAATTTTTCAATTGTAGAAATGAAACTCTGGCTGATCATTTCTCTTTTAAAGTATGCAGTCTTATTGAAAGAATAGAAAAAGGAAGGGTACAGGATTTCAATCGTATTCATGGGATTGTTGCTATAAAGCAATCCGAGATTGAACAGGATAGATTTCTTTTGTATTCCGTTATAGAAATAGAATAGGCTGGCCGTATGAGCTGTGCGGGTATTCAACAGCCCCGCGGATTCGAATATGGACCCGAGATTATGAATATAGAAACCTTTTGCAATGGATACAGGTGAGGGCTGTACGACTGAGGTCTGATACTTCAATGCAATTTGCTTTTCATTCCCGAAACGGTACTCCAACAGGAGTTCAGGCAGAATCGGGGCCTTCCGTTCTGATTCAACAAGGTCTTTCGAAAGCGATCTATTCCGGTTCCAAAATCGGGCTATGCCTATCGCCGGAGTTATAGACAATTTTCGCAGAGATATTTGACGCCCTACTGTAAAATCAATACTGGTCTGATCATATTTCGAGTGAACCAGGGAATCCCGGGAAACGCTTTGCACTTCGAAACCATTCATGAATATGATATCGTTTCGGGTGGCATGTCTGTTTATTCCAAGGTTGCTCCGGAAACTCCAGCCTTTATAATATAGGATGAATTTACTTCTCCATTCATGGGATGACAGCCTTTCGTGCTGGCTTGCGGATGCATCCGTGATGGAATAGCCGAAAAACGGCAGCAACGAGCTGTTCATATTCAGGAAATCGCCCGTGATACGGCTCCTGACATACCTGTTTTCCATCGAGATATTCACCACTTTCCATTTTTGATTATAGAGTAATTTCAATGCCACCTGGTTATTGGCGCCGTCGCGGGATTCGCTCTGTGCTGTGCCCTGGTAATTTATATCGTTAATGAAATCAAACGGATTCAGCGCACCGGCGACGGTAAATATCAGTTGGCTTTTCTTTGTTGGAAGATAATTAATACTGAATCCGGGTGTGACCCAGGCTTGCTTTTTCCTCACTTCAGAAAAATCAGTTATCGTGACTGGGTCCTGGATGCTCAAAAATGTCCGGTATGATTCAAATTTATGGTCAGACTTCAGATGATTGATGCCAATGTTTCCGTATATGGAAACTTTCTTATTAAGGTTCAGCCTGGCATTCAGCTTTGACGCACTGCTGAACTGGCGGTTTATGAATCCTTCCTGAAATGTAATAGCACGTGGCTCTGCGATATTACTGAGCAATGCAGGATGAGGCAGAAGAATTTCACTTGCATTCTCCTGCAACACGGGAGTGTATATTTTCAGGTTGAGGGGTGGCCACGTATTACCTGTTTCTGAAAAAAGTATAAACCTCAGTTTCGGGAAAATGGAAATAGCCTGTCCCCCACCACTCCTGTAACGGGCGGGAATTCCCTGGGAGAAATAGGCTTCGCCAAATGTTTTTGAGAGAAACCCTTTCTTATATTTCAGATTTAGCACCTGTTCTTTGTTATTGCTGAGGATATTATCAGGATCCTGGTGATTTTGAATAACCTCCAGCTTATCAATCCCATTAATGGTTAGATTTTCAAGAAGTTGGCTGTAATTACTTCCCAATAGATCATCATTTTCCACCAATATGCGGTTAATCGGCTTTCCATTATAGACAAGTATGCCCGACGCGCTTCTATAAAAACCCGGAATCTTATCAATTGCATCGAGCAAACTATTTTCATTGCCATTTACAAAAGAATCAATTTTATAAATGGTTGTATCGCCGCGAATACTTACGGCAGGTTCGGTTCTTATCACCACCTCTGGCAGCATCACGTCAGTGGAAGTGAGCAGGAAATCAAACACAACCTCGCGATCCGAAATCAAGGATAAGGGGATTCTTATTTTGTTGAAGCCAACTGATGTTACTTCAAGGAATACATTCTTTTTATTCCCTTGGTAATTAATGATGTACACGCCTTGCTCGTTTGAAACTGAATAGCCCTTGATGGCACCCGCAGAGTCTTCTCTCAATAATATAGTAGCTCCGGCTACTGGCTCATTATTACTGACAACTTTCCCTGTTATTTTTTGGGAGAGTGCGCTAAAAGAAATGAGAAAATGGAAGAAAAGTATATGAACAGTAAAGAGGTAAAGCCGATAAAAATTTCTATTTCTAAGCGATATTTTCAATCCCTGTTAGTTGTCTTTTTTTGTTGGAAATTCTTTCTGATTTCTTCGCCTTTTTTCCTGGCTTTGGCATCCTCCTCGTAAAAAATCTGATCACGCCGCTCTTTAGAGATGGCCGACCTGATCTCGCAATTCGAAACCGGGAAAGCCTCCTTATAAGGCCAGGTCAGTTCTACCAGTCGCAAATGATTCCTGGTTGTTGTATTCAATACTTCCACGAGCAGACCCGGAAGACCGCGAAATTGAAAGGGAGCTACAGCAACGGGAATGGAGGGCGTGAACCAGGCCTCGTAATTACCAGCCCTTGATTTGCCGACTGCTTTCTGACATTTTAGACCTGAAATGGTCATGGTATCATCCACTAGCTGCCAAACTACCGGCGAAATGCTGTCCAAAATACAGTACCAGGTTTTGGTGTAAGGCTCAAGCCATCGGGAAATAATAAAATTATTTTTTAATGAACCAAATAGGGGCGGGTCTTGAATATCGTCTGAACTTAATTTAAGGGAATTCGCCAGCTCATTGTACCTGCTTGTATCATGGATATTTTCTGTTTTTCTTTTTTCAATTTCCTGCAAAAGGTGGTCATCGGTGCGCCTGGGTGTGATATAGTACTGTGCATATTGATCGGTCTGGAAAAAGAAGGCTACAGGAAAATTCGCAGGCTTCCCGTTTGCCTGGGTGGAAAGTTCATAAATGGCCTTCCCTTTATAAATGGAGTCCTGCCCAAACATGTTTTTAAGGGAAAAAAGGCAAAGTGGTATTAATAAAATTGCTTTCATAAAATGTAAAAAAAAGACAGATTTGAAATCTTATTAGATCTAAAAAATCTGTCTTTAATACGCGGTGAAAAAAGTTAAACTTCTAAAGGCCAGCAAGGAGGCATTCCTACACAAAGCGCAGGATCCATACAGGCTGAGAACTGATCTAGGTACACTATAACACCATTGTCCACGCAGACAGATATCCATCCGCATGTTACAGTTCGGCCACAACATGTGGCGTAGTAAAAAGATGTGCCACATTGCCAAAGAGGCATTTCTGATTCGTCATTCGGTAATACGGAGAATGAACTAAGCATGAATTCATTTGCAGGAGTATTTTTTTCAAGAACAATTTTAGTGCCTGCATTGGCAAGGTTTGTAACTAAAACCAATGCTACGATGGTGAGTAGTCTAAAGCATAATTGATGGCTTTTATTTCATCCAATTTACCCAGAACCAATCAAATTAACAATAATTTCCAAAAATTAAAGGACTACAATTTGATTATAGCTTCCTGTGTTTTTATGCCGTTGCTGGTTTTCAGGCTTCATTTCGTGTTAAACGATGCATTTTTTCATGGCGGAGGCTGGTTCACCTAGACCAATTGTTGGTGTAGGTCGCTTAGATTGGAAGATGTTGACTGTTTTTTCTAAAGCTGCCATTTGAGTATCGCTGGTAGTGAGACTATTTTAGTAGCCCGTACGGGATTCCCTGCCTGACTGCGT
>CBINHQ010000069.1:0-8696 GCA_966250475.1 uncultured Chitinophagaceae bacterium | reverse complement strand
CGGATTTGTTATGATTGCTTATGATTTGATATGATTTTTACTTTTGGGAATTAGACTACTTCGGATTTCTAAGATACTTCGGATTAAAGACCATGGGACGCGGATTTGTTATGATTGCTTATGATTTGTTATGATTTTTTCTTTTGAGAAATAGCCTACTTCGGTTTTTTAAGATACTTCGGATAAGGACCGTGGGACGCGGATTTGTTATGATTGCTTATGATTTGTTATGATTTTTATGATTTGGTATGGTTTGATCGGGTGAAAATACTTTTCTCCTTATTTCCGGTTTTTTCCCGAAGTTAAGTAAGAGTCCAACATTTAAATTAATGCTTTTAAGATAGTTTACTAGTTGTGCTTCATGTTCAGGGCATAGGGATTCCGCTGCTTTTAATTCCAGTATTACCAAATCCTCCACCACAATGTCAGCAAAGTATTGACCTATTTTTTCATCGTCGTAATAAACATCGATGGGATAGTTTTCGTAACAATGCAAACCCATTGCCCTCAACTCCTTCAACAAAGCCTTCTGGTATACTTTTTCCAAAAAACCATGCCCTAGTTTATTATATAATTTATAGAACGCAGAGATTGTCTTCGAGGTAATATGCGAAAAGACGAAGTTGTCATTCATGATTGCCATTTTCCTGCAATCATCCAATAAATTTTCCTGAGAACGACGTTTTTTAGGCGCCAAAGAGATGGTAAAATGACGGTGATAATTTCGTTATTCACACCGCGATACCTCAAAAACTGTATACACACTCATGCTCAATCATAAAAAATCATAAGCAATCATAAAAAATCCGCGTCCCATGGTCCAGCCCGGGCAAAAATCTCAAATATGAACTCACTTCTTCGGAGGCTCCATCACTGTACCACACTTCTTACAAGTCCTCAACTCTTCGCTTCCCCAAAACTTATTCATTATCGGCGGCAACTGCTTCACGATATCCTTCACAAACACCCAATCCTCATGCAACTTATTCCCGCAGTTCTCGCAAAACCACATAAACGCATCCTTCTCATCCTCCTCATCCTCTCTCACCTTCTCAATCACCAATCCCACTGTATTCGCTCCACGCTGTGGTGAGTGCGGTGTCTTCGGCGGCAGGAGAAACATATCGCCTTCGTTGATCGGAATATCTCTCGGCGTGCCGTTGTCGATAACCTTCAACACGATATTTCCTTCCACCTGGTAATACAGTTCCTCACTTTCATTATAGTGATAATCCTTCCTCGCGTTGGGTCCGCCAACCACCATCACGATAAAATTCTCCGCGTCTTTGTACACGCACTGGTTACCCACCGGCGGCTTTAGCAGGTCGCGGTTGGTGTCGATCCATTTTTTGAGGTTGAAGGGGGAAGCAATGGGCATAATTAGATGTTTTGGTTTGGAATCGTTAACCGTTGACTGTTTACCGTTAACCGTCAACGGTCAACCGTCAACGGTTAACGGTTAACGGTTAACGGTCAACGACAAACGTAACGGTTAGCTGTCAACTAAATTACAACTTTTATCGTAGGTTTGGCCCCATGAATCTTTCACTGGAAGGAAGGGAGGCGATAATTTGCGGGAGCACGCAGGGTATCGGCCTCGCGATTGCTGAAGAACTGGCGCTCTGTGGCGCGAATTGTACCCTCATCGCCAGAAATGAGCAATCTCTCCGCGATGCCATTCACCAACTCGACACTTCACTCCGCCAGGAACATCGTTACCTCGTCGCCGACTTTTCCCGCCCCGATGAGTTGCGTGAGGTTATCAGCAGACATGTGTCATCTCATCCGGTACACATTCTCGTCAACAACACGGGAGGTCCTCCCGGCGGACCCATCATCGACGCGACGGAGGAGGCGTTTCTTCAGGCATTCAATCAACACCTCATTTGCAATCATATTCTCACCAAGGCCGTCGTTCCTTCTATGAAGAAGGAAGGATACGGTCGCATCATCAACATTATATCAACCTCGGTGAAGATACCGCTGAAGAATCTCGGCGTGTCGAATACCACGAGAGGAGCAGTTGCTTCATGGGCGAAGACGATGGCCAATGAACTCGGGCAATTCAACATCACCGTCAACAATGTGTTACCTGGCTTCACTACTACGGAGAGGTTGAACTCCATCATCGGCAATGCCGCGAAGAAGACGAACGCCGCTGTGGATGCGGTTGAAGAAAAGATGAAAGAAGAAGTGCCGATGAGAAGATTTGGAGATCCGACGGAAGTTGCTGCGGTTGCTGCATTTCTTGCCACGCCTGCCGCTTCCTATGTGAATGGGGTGAGCATACCCGTGGATGGCGGCCGCACAGGGTCGATCTGACGGTAAACACGAAACATGAAATGAATCTGGCTGATTATTCAAATATCGAAAACTTCATTGGCGGCGAGTTCCGCGCGCCAAACTCAGGAAACTTTCTCAACAACATCAATCCTGCTACAGGAGAAGTAACGGGACGCATTCCCGATAGTAATGAGAAGGATGTGAACGAGGCAGTAGCTGCTGCATCGACAGCATTTCCTTCCTGGTCTGCAACAACTGTTGAAGAACGCTTTCGAATTCTAAACCGCATTGCCGACATCATCGATGAGAATCACGAGGCGCTCGCACTTGCAGAGACTACCGACAACGGTAAGCCTCTTTGGTTAAGCCGCAAGGTTGACATACCCCGCGCCTCGGCAAACTTTCGCTTCTTCGCCACTGGCATCATGCACTTCGCTTCGGAAAGCCACAGCATGGAAGGCAGGGCAGTCAATTACACAATGCGACAACCGATTGGTGTGGTAGGATGCATCTCCCCCTGGAACCTTCCGCTCTATCTCTTCACTTGGAAGATCGCTCCCGCACTCGCAGCAGGAAACTGCGTTGTGGCAAAGCCATCCGAAGTGACGCCGCTGACAGCGCACTTACTCGCGCAGATCTGCAATGAAGCAGGACTTCCCAAAGGCGTTCTCAATATTCTTCATGGCACCGGTCCCATCACTGGTGAAGCAATCGTGAAGCATCCTGAGGTGAAGGCTATCTCATTTACAGGCAGCACACGAGCGGGGGAACGAATTGCATCGCTCGCCGCGCCGATGTTCAAGAAGCTTTCACTCGAGCTCGGAGGAAAGAATCCGAACATCATCTTCGCAGATTGCAATTGGGAGAAGATGATGCGCACTACGATCGAATCTTCCTTCAGCAACCAGGGACAAATCTGTCTCTGCGGAAGCAGGATCTTGATCGAACGTTCCATCTACGAAAAATTCAAGACAGAATTCATAGAACGAGCAAGCCAGCTAAAGGTTGGCGATCCGCTCGAGAAGACATCTCGCCAGGGCGCCATCGTGAGCAGTCAGCACCTGGAGAAAATCAGGCGCTGCATCGACACCGCGAAGCAGGAGGGAGGAAAGATTCTCCTCGGTGGAAGTATGCACAAGGGCGAAGGACGATGCGCCAACGGTTTCTTCATGGAGCCTACCATCATCGAAGGAATTGGTCCGGGTTGCCAGACTAGCAGGGAAGAAATATTCGGACCCGTTGTAACATTGCATCCTTTCGATACAGAAGAAGAAGCAATCGAACTCGCAGATTCTACCGGCTACGGCCTCGCGGCCATGATCTGGACGCAGGACATCTCTCGCGCCAACCGCGTTGCTTCGAAGATCCACAGCGGCATCATCTGGGTGAACTGCTGGTTGGTTCGTGATCTTCGCACTCCTTTCGGTGGAATGAAGAACAGCGGCGTGGGAAGAGAAGGTGGATGGGAAGCGTTGAGGTTTTTTACTGAGGCGAAGAATGTATGTGTGGAGTTTAATTAACTAATTAGCTAATTAGCTAGTTAATAATTACAAGGATTTTAAACAGCATGAAAAAGATTATTAACTCAGGTAAAGCTGCTTCTCCTCTTGGTGCGTATCCGCACGCGAGGAGGGTAGGCAACCTTCTTTTCCTCTCGGGCATTGGCTCGAGAAGGGCTTCGGATAATTCTATTCCCGGGCTCGAGCTGGATGAGAATGGCAACATTGTGACATACGATCTCGAAGCGGAATGTCATGCCGTATTTGCGAATGTGAAGGCGGTCCTGGAAGAAAGCGGGAGCAGTTGGGAGAAGATGGTTGACGTGACCGTATTCCTCACCAATATGAAGAAGGATTTCCCGATTTACAATCGCATTTATGGCGAGTACTTCTCGAATGTTCAACCTTGCAGGACAACCGTTGAAGTGAAGAGTCTTCCCACACCAATCGCTATTGAATTAAAAGTGATCGCAACTATCGATTAACGAATGAAAGAAATGACCTTGCAGAATACCAGAGAGTTCGCTTTACAATCAGATGCAAATGATCAATTGAAAGAATTCAGGTCGAAGTTCTTCCTTCCTCAACACGAGGGTAGTAATGCAGTCTAATTCACTGGTAATTCCCTCTGGCTACAACCGAAATCGGTTTCAAAATACATTCAGCAGGAATTGGATGACTGGGCGCGACTCGGTGTTGAAGGACATTTTCATGCGAAGAATCCCTGGATGCCTTACCACGAGATCTTCCCACAACAATTATCGAAGATTGTTGGATGCAAGCCTGTCGAGGTAGTGGTGATGAATCAGCTCACGGTGAATCTGCATCTGCTGATGGTTTCGTTTTATCGCCCCACTAAGACGAGATACAAGATCATTTGCGAGGCGCGTGCATTTCCTTCCGATCAATACGCATTCGAGTCCCAGGCGAGGTTTCATGGCTTCGATCCTTACGAAGCAGTGATTGAAGTTGCGCCACGGGAGAATGAAAATCTGATTCGCCACGAAGACATAATCAGCACGATTAAACAACATGGCGAAAGCGTTGCACTGGTTTGCTTCGGAGGTGTGAATTATTACAATGGACAATTCTTCGACATCGCTTCAATCACGAAGGCTGCTCATGAAGTTGGCGCCATTGCAGGTTTCGACCTTGCGCATGCTGCGGGGAATGTGGAGTTGAAGCTTCACGACTGGAATGTTGATTTCGCATGCTGGTGTTCGTACAAATATCTCAACTCGGGTCCCGGTGGAGTTGCCGGTGCGTTCATTCACGAACGACATGTGAAAGACAAATCGCTTCCAAGGTTTGCGGGATGGTGGGGATATGAGAAGGAGACGCGATTCCAGATGGAGAAAGGGTTCAAGCCGATTCCAACGGCGGAAGGGTGGCAGCTCAGCAATGCGCCTGTATTGTCCATGGCAGCGCACAAGGCCTCACTCGATATTTTCGAAGAAGCAGGAATGGAGAGATTGCATGAAAAGAGAAGGCAACTCGCAGCGTATTTGCATTTCATTCTATCTGAAATAAATAATCGTACTGGTTCAGTCATCAATGTTATTACGCCAGTCGAAGAAGATCGGCGCGGGTGCCAGGTGTCGATGCTTGTGCCGGTGCGTGGCCGAAAATTGTTTGACGCGCTAACGAAGAAGGGAGTTGTCGCCGATTGGCGCGAGCCAGATGTGATCCGCATCGCTCCGGTACCTTTGTACAACAGCTTCGAGGATGTGTGGAAGTTTGGCCAGGTGCTGTCGAGTGAGTTGGGATAACCACAAAGAACGATCATCATGAAGAAGAAAAATATTGTCATAGTGGGAGCGGGCCTCGTGGGATCGCTTCTTTCGATCTATCTCGCGAAGAGAGGACATCGCGTGCGGCTCTTCGAGCGCAGGGGAGATATGCGACAGATACAGGTTGAGGCGGGACGTTCCATCAATCTCGCTCTCAGCGATCGCGGCATTCTTGCATTGGAGAAAGTTGGACTTGCGGAAGACATTCGCGAGATATCCATTCCCATGCATGGCCGGCAGATTCACAACGCAGATGGCTCCACTGCCTTTCAGCCTTACGGAAAGGAAGGGCAGTTCATCAATTCCGTTTCACGAGGTGAACTCAACAAGAAGCTGATGGACCTCGCGGAGAAGAATGGCGTGGAGATTCGCTTCAATGAAAAATGCACAACAATCGACTGGAAGAAGAATGAGATCAGCTTCGAGAACAGTAACACACGCGACATCACCGAGGAATATGCCGACCTAATCTTCGGCGCAGATGGCGCATACTCGGCTTCAAGATTGCAGCATCATCTGCAACACGAGAAGTTCGATTATCATCAATATTATATCGATTGCGGATACAAGGAATTGCTGATTCCCGCAGGCGAGAATGGAAGTTTTCTCATTGAGAAGAATGCGCTTCACATCTGGCCGCGTCGCGATTTCATGCTGATTGCATTGCCCAATCTCGACGGCAGTTTCACCTGCACGCTGTTCTTCCCATTCGAGGGACCGCTCTCGTTCGGTGCGTTGAACACGGAGAATAAGGTGATGGAATTCTTCAAGACCACATTCCCAGGCATTCCCGAACTCATTCCCGATCTCACCGCTCAATACGCGAGGAATCCCGTTTCTTCACTCGTCACTGTGAAGTGTTATCCATGGATACGGGAAGACAGGTTTGCGCTGATTGGCGATGCGGCTCACGCAGTGGTGCCGTTCTTCGGACAGGGAATGAATTGTGGCTTCGAAGATTGTCGCATTCTCGATGAGATCATCGATACGCATGGAGATGACTGGTCAGCCATACTCAGCGAGTACCAGTTAAGCCGCAAGCCCGATGCCGATGCGATTGCAGACATGGCCGTGAATAATTTCATCGAGATGCGTGCGAAAACCGCCGATCCGAAATTTTTATTGCAGAAGAAGATCGAGGCGAAGCTGCATGAGAAGTTTCCGGAGAAATGGATACCCGCTTATTCGCAGGTTACATTCAGTCCGCATATCCGCTACTCCGAGGCCCTCGCAAGAGGACAACGGCAAGAGGAGATCATGAGCAGGATAATGGTAAGAGAAGATGTGGAAGAGAAGTGGGAGAGCTCCGAGCTGCATGATTTTATAATTAGTCAATTAGCTAATTAGTTAATTAGTTAATGGTGATTAAACTGGCAATTTAGCGTTCTTGTCATTTTCAAATTTTCAAATTTTCAAATTGGACAGAAGCCAATTAACAAAAGAAATCTACCGCAAATCTTCCTACTTAATTGTCGGTTTAGATTCAGACATCAACAAGATTCCGCGGCACCTGATGAAGGAGGATGATCCTGTGTTTGAATTCAACAAACAGATCATCGATGCCACGGCGGATTATTGCGTGGGATACAAGATCAACACCGCGTTCTACGAATCGAGAGGATTGAAGGGCTGGGAGAGCATGGAGAAGACGGTTAATTATATTCCCTCAGGATTTTTCAAGATTGCGGACGCTAAGCGCGGCGACATTGGCAATACTTCGGCGCAATACGCAAAGGCATTCTACGAGGCGATGAACTTCGATGCGATAACCGTTGCGCCATACATGGGAGAGGACAGCGTGCGACCTTTTTTAGATTACAAGGACAAATGGACGATCCTCCTCGGGCTCACCTCAAACCCCGGCGCTTCAGATTTCGAATTGAAGAAATTGAAGGAAGGCGAAAAGTTTTTGTACGAGCAGGTGCTGGAGAAAGCCTCATCCTGGGGCGATGCATCAAACTTAATGTTTGTGATCGGCGCCACGCAGGCGGAGCAATTCACGAACATCAGGAAAATCACGCCGAAGCATTTCTACCTCGTGCCAGGTGCTGGAGCGCAAGGTGGAAGCCTGGAAGAAATTTCCGCCAAAGCGATGATCCCAGGAGATTGTGGATTGCTGGTGAATGCCAGCCGCGCTATCATCTTCGCATCAGATAAAGATGATTTCGCAGAGAAAGCAGGAGAGGCGGCTAAGAATTATGCTTCTGAAATGAAACGCTACCTCATTAACTAATTAACCAATTGACTAATTAACTAATTAGGTAATTGACTGTACATTTGCTCAAAATTGAACAATGGCTGCACGCACAGATAATTTCACAAGTCCCGATTATTTTAATGTCGATGAATTGCTCACCGAGGAGCAGCGCCACATACGTGAAGTGGTACGCAATTATGTGAAGAAGGAGATTTCTCCGATCATTGAAGACTACGCACAGAAGGCTGAGTTTCCTCAGCAGATTGTGAAGCAACTGGGTGATCTGGGTTGTTTCGGCCCAACGATTCCGACGGAGTACGGCGGCGGCGGACTCGATTACACCAGTTATGGTTTGATGATGCAGGAGCTCGAGCGTGGCGACAGCGGTGTGCGTTCAACTGCGTCTGTGCAGGGTTCACTCGTGATGTATCCGATCTATGCATACGGCAGCGAAGAGCAGCGCAAGAAATATCTTCCAAAGCTTGCGAGTGGAGAGTGGCTGGGATGCTTTGGTCTCACAGAACCGAACCACGGCAGCGATCCATCGAGCATGCTGACGAACTTCAAGGACGCGGGAGATCATGTGATTTTGAATGGTGCGAAGATGTGGATCAGCAATGCTCCTTTCTCCCAAGTCGCAGTTGTATGGGCGAAGGATGAAAAAGGAGAAATCCATGGTCTCATTGTTGAGAGAGGAATGGAAGGATTCACCACACCAACGACACACGGCAAGTGGAGCCTCCGCGCTTCGGCCACGGGCGAGTTGGTGTTCGACAATGTAAAAGTTCCCAAAGAAAATATATTTCCAAACATCAAGGGATTGAAAGGGCCGCTCGGATGTCTCACCAAGGCGAGGTATGGAATTGCCTGGGGAGCGATTGGCGCGGCGATGGATTGCTACGACACAGCTCTCAGGTACAGCAAGGA
>CBINHQ010000068.1:0-8777 GCA_966250475.1 uncultured Chitinophagaceae bacterium | reverse complement strand
AAATACTTCTATTCAGCCACGGAGGTGAGTGCAGGAATGGATACGCTGGAGTATCTCACTAATCCAAAGAACATCGACGAGATATATCACGCGCTTGTCCTGGGCATCAGGGATTATTTCTCTAAGATGGGATTCACGAAGGCAATTCTTGGCTCTTCAGGAGGGATCGACAGCGCAGTTACGCTTGCCATTGCAGTGGAGGCATTGGGCAGGGAGAATGTTCGCGCAGTGTTGATGCCTTCTCATTTTTCCACTTCACATTCCGTTTCGGATGCGGAACAACTGAGCAGGAACCTCAACAATCCTTACGACATCATTGCAATTGGAAATATTTATGATGCCTTCTTAAAAGAGTTGAAGCCGATCTTTGGCAGCCTTCCGTTCAGCGTTGCTGAGGAGAACATTCAGAGCCGCACGCGCGGCAATCTGCTAATGGCCATCGCTAACAAGTTTGGCTACATTCTCCTCAATACTTCCAACAAGAGCGAGTTGGCAACGGGATACGGCACATTGTATGGCGACATGGCAGGTGGACTCGCAGTGTTGGGCGATGTGTACAAGACGCAGGTCTTTGCGCTTGCAAGATACATCAACAGGGAAAAGGAGATCATTCCTTCACACATACTCACTAAACCACCATCGGCGGAGTTGCGACCAAATCAGAAGGACAGCGACAGCCTTCCGGAGTATGATCAGCTTGATAGAATTCTGTACGAGTACATCGAACTGCGAAGAGGACCTTCCGAAATTGTCGCGCAGGGATTCGATGAGGCGTTGGTAGCGCGCACTCTAAAGCTCGTCAACACCAATGAGTATAAGCGAAACCAGTTCTGCCCAATCATCCGCATAAGCTGTAAAGCTTTCGGTGTGGGCAGAAGGATGCCGATTGTTGGCAAGTATCTTTCCTGATATTAATGGATGAACGTGAGCGTCACGAGGGTATTGAATGGCCCCAGCGTCATGTTCTGTGTAACCACCAGCGTAGTCTCATTTAGCGTTACAATATTGAAGCGGCTGCTTCCGCCGGGAATGAGCACGGCTGAGATCTCGATTTCGGTTTCATTATTCTCGAAAGTCCATGTGAATGGTCCTGCATTTGAAGGAGCACACACATTTGTAGACTCATCTACTGTACCGGTACCATTCGCATTCGCGGTGATGATATTGTCCTCGTAGCAATCATCAATGAATCCCGACGCATCCTGACCCATGGCGGTAGCGCTTTGGAACTTCCAGGGACCAAGAGTGAGGAGTTCGGTTTTTGTTTTCTGAGGAGCATCGTCTTTGTCCTTTTCGCAGCCTGTGATAGCAACAACGAAAAGAGCGAGAATCGGAAAGGCTAGTAGTTGTTTTCTCATCATGATAGATTATCTGCAATAAAATTAAAACTTTTCGTCAACAGGAGGAAAGTACAAATACCCGATGCTGATCGTATTTTAACCCTGAAATTCAGTGCGGCAAATTATTTGCTTAGCCATTGTTCGTATTTTGTGCTACATAAACTAAGCCACATGCTAAAAACAGCGGAAGACATCAGGCAATTGAATGATAAGATAACTCATGCGGGTCAGTTTGTTGACAGGCTGCGTGAGGAAGTTGGCCATGTGATCATCGGCCAAAGCCACATGCTCGACAGGCTGCTGATCGGCCTGCTTAGCAATGGCCACGTGTTGCTGGAAGGTGTGCCCGGTCTGGCCAAGACACTAACCATTAAATCGCTTGCACAAGCCATACACGCGAAGTTCAGCAGGATACAATTCACGCCGGATTTGTTGCCAGCAGACGTGATCGGTACATTGATCTATAATCAACAGAAGAATGAGTTTGTAGTACGCAAGGGTCCCATCTTCGCGAACTTCATTCTGGCGGATGAGATCAACCGCGCACCGGCGAAGGTGCAATCCGCTTTACTGGAAGCGATGCAGGAAAGGCAGGTGACAATTGGCGATACCACATATAAACTCGAAGAACCGTTTCTGGTGCTCGCAACGCAGAACCCACTCGAGCAGGAAGGAACCTATCCTCTTCCCGAAGCGCAGGTTGACCGTTTTATCATGAAGGTATTGGTTGGTTATCCGAAGATGCAGGAGGAGCAACAGATCATCAGGCACAATGTACAGGGTATGAAGTATCCTGAAGTGAAGCAGGTGGTGTCTGTGCAGGAAGTGACGAACGCGCGTGAACTGGTTCGGCAGGTGTACATGGATGAAAAGATTGAACAGTACATTCTCGATATTGTATTTGCTACGAGAGATCCATTGAGGTACAAACTCGACAGGCTTCGCCCGTTGATCTCTTATGGAGCTTCTCCGCGCGGAAGCATCAACCTTGCCCTTGCGGCGAAATCGCAGGCCTTCCTGAACAAGAGAGGATTTGTGATACCGGAAGATGTGAGGAGTATATGCAATGATGTATTGCGACACAGGATTGGATTGACCTATGAGGCTGAAGCGGAGAATGTGAATGTGGAGGATGTGGTGGAAGAGGTTTTGAGGGGGGTGGTTGTTCCGTGAGTGATGGAGGATGAGGAGCCTGCCCCGATGTAAATCGGGATGAAAGATGAGAGATGAGAGATGAGGGACTTTGGATCGGAGTGGTTTAGAAGATTGAAAAGATTTACATTTCAAGAGGCTTGATGCTAATTGCCACATTGATTTTGGTTTTGTGATCAAGAAAGTTCGTTGAAAAGACGTTTGATAAAGCCCTGTTCATCGTATTATCGGTGTGTTTCCAGGATTATTTGGCGTTGAAAGACACAGGGCGCTGACTAGTTTTTTATATAATTTGATTGGGCAGGGGATAAGATTTATGAGAAATTATGTGAAACTAATTGCTTGGCGAATGGGGATGGAAATTTCCAGGGACGTGTACCTGCTTACGAAGAAATATCCAAAAGATGAGGTATATGGCTTAGTCTCCCAAACGAAGCGTGCTGCTACCGGAGTACCGGCAAATATTGCTGAAGGAATGGGCAGAGAGCATCGAAATGATACTATTCGTTTCCTATTCATAGCAAGAGGTTCGCTTTATGAATTAGATACGCTCTTGATGATTGCATTATCGATCGGAATTATTACAAAGGAAGAATATAAAATAATTTCTGACAAAATTGAAAAAGCTTACATGACTTTAAACGGATTAATAAAATATTTCAAAAAAGGAAATTTGGTGTGATGGACTCTGAATTTTCAGGAAAGAAACTAGGAAAGCCGAAGTCTCTCATCCCTCATCCCTCATCCCTCATCCCTCATCAACAAATGCTAACTACAACAGAAATACTCAAGAAAGTCCGAGAACTGGAGATCAAAAGCAAAAAACTCACAACCGATCTCTTCACCGGAGAGTTTCATAGTGCGTTTAAGGGAAAGGGGATGTCGTTCAAAGAAGTGAGGGAGTATGCGGCGGGGGATGATATTCGTTTCATCGACTGGAATGTGTCGGCGAGGTTTGGGCATCCGTTCAGCAAAGTGTTTGAAGAGGAGAGAGAACTGACTGTGATGCTGCTTGTTGACATCAGCGAGAGCTCAACCTTTGGGACTGTGAATGCGAGGAAGCGCGACATCATGACGGAGATTGGTGCAGTGCTGAGTTTTTCCGCAGTAAACAATGGAGACAAGATTGGTGTGATCTTTTACAGTGATAGGGTTGAACAATACATTCCTCCACGTAAAGGAAGGCAACATGCATTATTCATCGTAAGGGAACTCCTGAGCCGCGAACCAAAGAGCAAGGGGACTTCTGTTAACCCCGCGCTTCGATTCTTCAACAATGCAACACGGCAGCGAAGCATCGCGTTTATATTGAGTGATTTTCTCGATGCGGACTATGAGCGCGCCTTGAGAGTGGCTGCAAGAAAGCACGACATCATCGGGATCAAATTATACGATAAGATGGACATGCAATTGCCCGATGCAGGACTAATGCAGGTGGAGGACGCTGAAACCGGAACGACGAAATGGGTGGATACCAGTAATTCTTTTTTAAGGCATCAATACCAGGAAGAGTTTTTCCGCGTGACGGATTACAGCACGCAGACGTTTAAGAAATCAGGCAGCGACTTGCTTCATCTCCGTACAGATGAAGATTACGTGAAGGTGTTGCAGAAATTCTTTATTAGCAGAAACAAATAGGAGCCACGAAATTTATTAATGACCAGCAGAGCCGTTCATAGGATCATCATCGCATTCATTTTTCAACTTTCCACCCTGTTATCGGTTGCGCAATCGCGCACCGAAGTGAGTGCGAGGGTAGACAGGGACAGCATCCTGATTGGCGAACCAATCGAACTGATTCTCGAAGCAGACATTCCCGAGAATGCACCGATTCGCTTCTTCCCGGTTGATACCATTCCGCATTTCGAATTTCTGGATCGTGGAATGATTGATACCACCAACACTTCCGAAGGCACCTTTCTTCGAAGGGTTATGCGCATCACAAGCTTCGACTCCGGCAGATGGGTGATACCTGCGCTTTCGATTGGCGGCGGCATTCAGACCGACTCAATAGAAATTGCAGTTGGTTTTTCCGAGTTTGACAGGAACCAGGATTATCACGACATCAAAGACATACTCGAAGCCGATCCAGAAGAGGAAGGGCAGCCGTGGTGGTTTTATGCGATTGGCGCACTTATCGTCGCTCTTATCGTTTTATACATTCTTTATTTGAGGAGGAAGAAGCCTGTAGTTCAACAGGCAGTGCAGGAGGTAGATGCATACAAGGAGGCGATGGAGGAATTGGCTGGGTTGGAAGCTTCTTCATTGGCCGAAAAAGTTTATTATTCGAAACTGGTTGACATATTCAGGCTGTATGTGCACAGGAGAAAAGGAATTGAATCGTTGCAGAAGACCACAGACGATCTGGTGGTCAGGCTCAGGGGAATTGGAATTTCCCAACCTGTGTTTGCGAGGCTGGCTGCAGCTTTGCGACTCAGCGATTTTGTGAAGTTTGCAAAATATATTCCGGTTGCGGAAGACGACCGCGAGGCATTTAACGCCGTGAAGGCTGCGATTGAAGAAATAGAAATGATCAAATGATGCTTTACGACTGGTTACGCGAAATAAATTTTGCCCAGCCTCTGGTGTTCCCATTGTTCGCATTGGTGCCAATCCTCATTTACCTTTACATAAAGAAGCACGGCCAGATGACGGCCACCACGAAAGTGTCATCTGTATTTCCTTTCGCGGTCGTTACAACCAAGAACTATCTGCGTCATCTCCCATTTGCATTCAGGGTTCTCGCGATCAGTTGTCTAATTCTCGCGCTGGCCAGGCCGCAGAAGAGAAACGATCAGCAGAAGATCCAGGGCGAAGGCATCGACATCATTCTCTGCATGGATGTGAGCGGAAGCATGGGCTCGCGCGACATTCAGCCTTCGCGACTCGAAGCAGCGAAGAGAGTAGCCGAGCAATTCATCCGCAGCAGGCCTGTAGACAGGATAGGAGTGGTTATCTTTTCCGGCGAGGCATTCACGCAAAGTCCGCTGACAACCGACCGCAACACACTCATCACCCAGATACAATCGCTCGAGAGCAGGAAGTACCTGGCCGACGGAACATCAATCGGCGAAGGACTTGCCACGGCTGTTGCCAGGCTAACCGAGAGCGATTCCAAAAGCAAGGTGATCATCTTGCTAACCGACGGAAAGGAAGATCCTCCCGAGACGCGACTCATCGATCCGCTCACAGCCCTTAACATTGCGATTGCCGATTCGGTGAAAGTCTACACGATTGGAATGGGCGCAAGGCCTTCTGTGATCGATGAACATGATGGTGGTACTGCGAGGCGAAACCCTGCTATTGATTTCCTGGACGAAGACCTTTTGCGCAGGATCGCTACAGAAACGGGAGGTCGCTACTTCCGTGCGAAGGACATGGAAGGTCTCGAAAATATCTACGAGCAGATCGACAGGCTGGAGAAGTCGAAGATCGAGGTCACATCCTTCAAGCGGTACGAGGAACGGTTCTTTCCCTTCGTCCTTGCTGCCCTTGGCTTTTTATTCCTGGAACTGTTGCTGCGATTCACATTCCTGAAGAAGTTTCCTTAATTATCGCCGATGTCGTTTCATTTCGTGAAATTCGTGGTTGATGAAGGCGCTGGTCTATAAATCAACAGGAAGCTGGTACACCGTGAAGGATGAATCAGGTCGCTGGCATAATGCCAGGATGAAGGGTGTGTTCAAGCTTGATGAAATCACGAGCACCAATCCCGTGGCTGTTGGCGATGAGGTGGAAATCGATATTGAAAGTGAGACAGAAGAGACGGCCATCATCACTTCAATTATTCAGCGTAGAAATTACATCAACCGCCAGTCGCCGAGGCAGAAGCATCAGCATCATATTGTCGCAGCCAACCTCGATCAGGCATTGCTTGTTGCCACGCTTCGTGAGCCACGTACGTCGCAGGGATTTATCGACAGATTTCTAATTGCATCGGAAATGTATCACGTGCCTTCTGTTATTCTCTTCAATAAGTCCGACCTCTACAGGAAGAAGGAACTCGATAAATACGAAGAGTTGAAGGAAATGTATGAGAAGGTAGGGTATACAGTGTTGCTCTTGAGCGTGAAGGAGGAGAAAGGATTGAAGGAATTAATGACGCTACTCGCAGGCAAGACGACCCTGCTGAGCGGGCATAGCGGTGTTGGAAAATCATCGTTATTGAATGCATTGCTGCCGGGTGTGAACATAAAGACACTCGATGTGAGTGGATGGAGCGGCAAGGGTCAGCATACAACCACATTTGCTGAGATGTATGACTTACCCGGTGGAGGACGAGTAATCGATACTCCCGGCATGCGCGAGTTTGGTCTTGTAGATGTAGCGCGGCAGGAACTCTCGCATTATTTCCCTGAAATGCGTGCAAGAATCAACGATTGTCAGTTCAACAACTGCCTTCATGTGAATGAGCCCGGTTGCGCGGTGAAAGATGCGGTGATTTCAGGCGAGATTGATGAAGACAGGTATGTCAGCTATGTCAATATCCTGGAGTCAATTGGAGAGAAAAGCTATTAATTAGCCAATTAGTTAATTAGCTAATTAGTTAATTAACCAATTGATTAATGAGAACCAAATCGTTGCGTGGCCGGTTGCCGTATCTTTACTATTTCGGGGGCAATTAATTCATCGTAAATTCGTTCTAAATTTATGTACCAGGTGATGAAAAACTTCGTATCAATTCTATTCTTCGGATGCTTCGTAATCATCCTTGCATCTTCATGCAATCTGTTCAAGCGCGGCACCGGTTGTCCCACCAATGGAAAGAATATCGGGGCTGAGAAATTAATCAGTGGCGATCCGGATGCAGAGAAGGCAGCACGAAAAGCTAAAAAGTTCAGAAGTTAGTCCCACCTGTGCAGCTATTTTAAAGCAGATCCCGTCTTAGAAGTAACAATAAATCTTTTTTATGGGTCTGACCCTACGAACCACACTCGGCTGTACCGAAGCTATCCTCAGCGATGATGGCGACCTCAAAGAATTCTACGAAGTTGCAAGAATCCTCAGCGACGACTTCAAAGTAAATTTCACCAATAAGGAAGATGATTTCGATGCGATTGACTGGGAGTTCCGTTACAAAGGGCACCAGATGACGCTTCATTACAGCATCTACAACGGCATTTCATTGTTTCCTACCCGCACGCATGAAGCGGTATTGAAGGATAACAAGGCTGTGGAAGACCTTGCAATTTTGGTGGATGAAAAATTGGGTGGTGGTTTGCAGGGAAGAAGGATCGCCTGATCATTTCCTGAACCAATCCGCATACTTCACATAATTGTTTGCGATGCGGTCTATCTCCCCGCTGATCTTCTCTGGTGAAATCTCCTTAACCTTCTTTGCGGGCACTCCCGCGTAGATGCTACCAGGTTCGCAGATAGTATTCTCCAACACAACAGCTCCTGCCGCGATGATGGTATTGCTGTGCACGATGCAATTATCCATCACTATCGCTCCCATTCCTATCAATACGTTATCATGCACGGTGCATCCATGGACGATAGCGTTGTGACCTATCGATACATTGTTGCCGATAGTGGTGCCTGTTCTCTTGTAGGTGCAATGAATCACCGCTCCGTCCTGCACGTTTACTTTATTTCCCATTCTGATGAAGTTCACATCGCCCCGCACCACGGCATTGAACCAGATGCTGCAATCATCACCCATGATTACATCGCCAACAATAGTTGAATTCGGCGCGAGGAAACAATTCTTTCCAAATTGCGGGAGTTTGTCTTCTACAGGAAGTATCACCATCCGTTTAATTAGTTAATTAGCAAATTAACTAATTAGATAATTAACTCCGTTCTTTGCAGAAACAAATCTCCTTGAATCAGCGTGAACTTTTTCTCAGGCATGTGGCGCAGACATCAGATGCGCCGTTGGCGCTGGAGATAGTGCGTGCGGAGGGCTCTGTGCTTTACGATCGTGAGGGAAAGGAATACATCGATCTCATTGGTGGAATCAGCGTGGCCAACACGGGTCATCGCCATCCGAAGGTGCTTGATGCGATTCGTGCACAACTCGATGCCTACCTGCACATAATGGTGTATGGTGAATTTGTGGAAACTCCACAGGTTCAATACGCGAAACTTCTTTGCGATAACCTTCCCTCATCATTAAATTCTGTTTACTTCACCAATTCCGGCGCGGAGGCAGTTGAAGGAGCGATGAAACTTGCGAAACGTGTGAAGAACCGCGCGAAGATTGTTGCCTTTCGGAATTCATATCATGGCTCCACCCAGGGAGCGTTGAGCATAATGGGGGATGAATACTGGAGGAATGCG
>CBINHQ010000067.1:0-8806 GCA_966250475.1 uncultured Chitinophagaceae bacterium | reverse complement strand
CTGAGCTACAATTAAACGAATTGGTATTCCTGTCAAACACAGTGAATGGAGTTAGATACCCTCCTGATCTGCAGCGTGCACTCTTCTATGAGTTCATTGAGAATGACAGGTACCTGAGGAATCGCAGGGGACAGTATGCTGAGCGTAATGGCTCAAGGCTTCCGTTCTCCAACATCATCGACCTGAAGATTCAGCAGGACTTCAACCTGAAGATCTCAGGAAAGGTTTACCAGCTTACACTTTCTTACGATGTGTTCAACTTCACAAACATGCTGAACCCTGATTGGGGAAGAACATTCTTCGCCACAAACGATCAGATTCTTCTGCTCGACATGGCAGGATTTGTAAGCCCGACGAACCTTACACCTCAATACCGCTTCACGCCACAAGCGCATAGAAGGTATAATGTTTCCGATGGTGTGTTCAACTCTTCACGTTGGACAAGCCAGATTGGCGTGAGATTAACATTCTAATAAGCCATAATTGGTTAATTGATTAATTAGCTAATTGTAATGAGAGGTCCGGTAAACCGGGCCTCTTTCATTTTAATGAATTAAAAAATTTACTGGCTATCTTTGAACGCCCCTCATTAACTAATTATCTAATTGGCTAATTAATCAATTAAAGAAATGGATATTGAGTTCAACCGAAACGAAGACTATATGAAACAGGCGCTGGGATCGATACAGCGCAAACTGGAAAAGATATACCAGGGTGGAGGTGCGAAGGCTGCACAGAAGCAAAAAGACAAGAACAAACTCACTGCGAGGGAGCGTATTGCCTACCTGTTAGATAAGGACAGTTACTTCATGGAAATCGGCGCATTCGCCGGATATGAGATGTACGAGGCTGAAGGTGGTTGTCCGGCAGGAGGAACTGTTGCAGGTGTAGGATACGTTAGCGGAAGACAATGCGTGATTGTTGCGAATGATCAGACGGTGAAGGCTGGTGCATGGTTTCCCATCACGGGTAAGAAGAATCTTCGTTTGCAGGAGATAGCAATGGAGAACAGGCTTCCTGTAATTTATCTTGTTGACAGCGCAGGTGTGTTTCTTCCCATGCAGGATGAGATATTTCCCGACAAAGAACATTTTGGAAGAATATTCAGGAACAACGCACGCATGAGCGCGATGGGAATTACGCAGATCGCGGCTGTGATGGGTCCCTGCGTGGCAGGCGGTGCATACCTGCCAATCATGAGCGATGAGACGCTGATGGTAGAAGGCAATGGATCGATCTTTCTAGCAGGCCCCTACCTCGTAAAAGCCGCGATAGGAGAAGATGTGGATGTGGAGACTCTCGGTGGTGCCGAAACACACAACACCATTTCCGGCATTGCCGATTACATGTTCAAGACCGAGCAGGAATGCATGGATCACATCAAACAAGTGATCGCACTCACGGGCAAACAGGAAATGGCGGGATTCAACCGCACAGAGTCGAAGCCACCAAAGAAAAATCCAAGCGAAATCTACGGCATCTTCGGAGCGGAAGGAAGACCATACGATATGCTCGAGATCATTCAGAGGCTGACGGATGATTCGGAGTTTGAAGAGTTCAAGGAAGGATATGGCAAGACCATCATCTGCGGATATGGAAGGATCGATGGATGGGCTGTGGGCATTGTCGCCAACCAGCGAAAGATTGTGAAGAATAAGAAAGGTGAAATGCAACTCGGCGGAGTGATCTACAATGACAGCGCCGACAAAGCAGCGCGATTCATCCTCAATTGCAACCAGAAGAAAATACCACTCGTGTTCTTGCAGGATGTGACGGGCTTCATGGTTGGAAGCCGCAGCGAACATGCAGGCATCATCAAAGATGGTGCGAAGCTGGTAAACGCGGTTGCGAATTCAATTGTGCCGAAGATCACGGTGATAGTTGGCAACTCCTACGGGGCCGGTAACTACGCAATGTGCGGAAAGGCTTACGATCCTCGCTTCATCTTCGGCTGGCCAACGGCTAAGATCGCCGTGATGGGCGGCGACCAGGCTGCAAAGACGCTACTTCAAATTCAGGTAGCATCAATGAAGGCCAAAGGCAAGGTTGTGAGTGCAGAAGAAGAGAAGAAACTGCTTGATGAGATAAAGGGAAGATATGAGAGCCAGACTTCACCCTGCTATGCCGCGGCAAGGCTTTGGGTAGATGCCATCATCGATCCGGCTGAAACCCGCCAAATCATCAGCGAAAGCATCTCAGCCGCCAACCATTCACCAATCGGGGAATCCCTGAAGCTTGGCGTGTTCCAGGTCTGAGCAGCTAATTGACTAATTAGCTAATAGGCCAATTAATTAATTGAATTTGGTTATTTTTGTCCTCCAGAAAAATTTAGAAATGAAACTCACCCGTTCAACCATCATCGCGTTCATAGTAATTCTTGTTGCGGCTTCATTGTACCGTATTATTCCTGCCCGTCCTGCTGGCTTTGCTCCTCAAATGGCCATGGCCTTGTTAGGCGGAGCGATGATTAAGGATAAAAAATGGGCGTTGATTCTACCGGTGTTTTCACTGTTTCTTTCCGACCTGCTTTACCAGGCATTGTATGTTTCAGGCATTAGCCCAATCTTAGGATTCTATGAGGGACAGTGGGCGATCTACCTCTTGTTTATCGTTCTTACTTTATTCGGTTCGCTGATGAAACGCGCGAGCATGCTGAACATCGCCGCGTTTTCTCTCGCGGGTTCGGTGATTTTCTTTCTTATTTCAAACTTCCTCACGTGGATCATGGCTTATGGCTTCGCGAGGCCACATACATTTGAAGGGTTGATGCTTTGTTATGGTGATGCGCTTGCATTCTACAGGCAAGGCGGATTGATCCATGGTTTTGATGGAAATTTCATCCTGGGTGATTTGATTTGGTCGTTTGGACTGTTTGGGGTGTATTTCGTGGCAGATGGGCTGGGTAAGAGACGAGTGGCAGTTGAGAAGGTTTGAGATAAGGTTTAAGAGTTTAAAAGTTTAAGAGTTTAAGCACCTACGGTGCGGGATTGCGGCAATGAGCCGCAATTTTTTTTACCGCGTAGGCACGGAGGCGCAAAGTTGCTGGACCATGGGCCACGGATTTGATATGATTGCTTATGATTTATTATGATAGATCATGATTTAATTAATTAATTAACTAATTAACTAATTAATCCCCACCAAAACCCTCATCCACTTCCAACCCCTCCCCATCCGCTGCCATCGTCGCCAATTCATCGCAACGATTATTAAACGGATTATCCGCATGCCCCTTCACCCACACAAATTTTATTTTATGATCCTTCGCCAACTCATGATACCGCATCCACAAATCCTTGTTCTTCTTTCCTCCCTTGAAGTTCGTCGCTATCCAATTCCTCAGCCATCCCTCCTGCACCGCCTTCACCACATACTGGCTGTCCGAATAGATCGTCACATCAAGACCCTTCTTCTTCAATGCCTCCAGCCCGGCAATCACCGCCATCAACTCCATGCGATTGTTCGGTGTGTGTGCGTACCCCTTCGACAACTCCAGCCTCCTGCTACCCGACATCAGTATCGTGCCGTAGCCGCCGCGACCGGGATTTCCCCTTGAAGAACCATCCGTGTACATTGTTATTTTTTGGGACATGAAGGGCTGGGGGTTGGGTTTAAAGGTTTAAAAGTTTAAGAGTTTAATGGTTGGGAGTTTGAAGTTGGGGGTTTGGGTTTGGGGTTTGGAGTTTGGTTTGAAATTGTTCAAAAATTTAAAGGTTTAAAGATTCAGAAGCCTGCTTGGTTTTAATTACCCTCTGGCTCCCTTAAACCTTTAAACCCTTAAACTTTTAAACCTCTTTATTAACCTTTAAACCCCAAAATCACTGCACACTGACATACTCGGCCTTGTCCAGCAATATCCCATTACTGTTAAGTCCACCAGTACCACCATCCGACACAAAATAACGGAAGGCATAATGTCCTTTTGCAGGCTTGGTAAGACCGGAGATCGTGCCTTCGAATTTTGTCCATGTGCTGGGATAACCATTCAACTCATCAGCCGCGAGTGTGGGATTCACATCCACGAGGTTGATGGTAAAGCCGCCAACTGCAGCAGGATCTTCAGCGATCTCTGTGCCTTCGTAAGGGCTCACGCGAAGCTGCATACGATCAGGATATACGAATAAAGGATCTGAATAATCATTCAGAGAAAGTGTATAGAAGGAAATCTTATCTCCATTCTGAAGCATCACCTCTGGAGATATAGCCCAAACGCTGATAAGACCATTTCCAATATTTGCTTCATAACCCGCATAGAGCGATCCTGTGCCGGAGAAGGGAGGAATTCCAAGAGGACCTGAGTCTACGAATCCAAATGTGCTTCCACTTTGTGTTTCGCTGAGATTGATAAACGTCCAACCCGCAGCTTCCGCAGATGCTTTGCTATCGAATTCCTGCACGTGTGATTGATCAGGTACAGGATCAGGTGTTACGAATTCATCTTTGTCATCGCATGACTGAAGCAAGGCCACAGAGACCAACGCAACCAAAAGCATGCGTCCAAATAGAGTTTTTTTCATACTTGTTCAGTTAGTTTTAGTGCGTGAATATAGGGAAATTTCAGGAAACTCAATCGCAGTTAAAAGCTTTACCCAAGGCTGCTTCTTCGCCATTTCCCCTCTGAAATTCAGGGAAAAAAGCGTTTTGATTTCAATCATTAAATCGTTCCGAGACGGGATATCCAAACCCCGAGGCATGAAAATTTTTACCCCTTCGCCCCCGCCCTGAAAATCATCGCATCGCTATCTGCCGCCAGCGTAATTTCTGCTCCCGGGAATGCGATAGCAGAATTCCTTCCCTTTTCTAATAAAAGGATTTCTTCTCCGGTCCGCACCCTGACTCTGCCCTCCGCCAAAAGGTAGACAGTAGCAGATTTCTCCTTCATCTTAATCTCCTCTCCTTTCTTTAACCCGATGCATGAAAGCGCGAAGTCAGGCGCAGGCGTATCGTAAACTCTTTCTTTATCTTTCAATTCCCCCTTTATCACTTTTACTTCTGTTGCCTCGCATTTCACATGCTTCAACAGTTCCTTTACGTCGATGTGTTTGCTGGTAAGACCGCCACGCAACACATTGTCGGAACTCGCCATGATCTCCACATTCCATCCCTCGAGGTATGCATGCGGCACTCCGGCATCCTGGAATATTGCCTCTCCTCTTTCGAGCCTGACAAGGTTGAAGAGATAGATTGAAAAAATTCCCCTGTCAATATTTCCATTCCCTCCAAAGGTGAGCGCAGCTCTTGCAGCCCAGAAGCCGGGATTGCTCTTTTCCAAAGCGCCCTTTTCATACAATGGAATGATCCTTTCAAGCAACGGATGCAATCTTTCGTTCACTTCGGATTGCGGCATCTCCATTACCACTTGGTATAATGCTTTGTATGATCCTTTCTTGAATACTTCAGCTAAGAATTTCAATTCAGGAATTGATGCGAGAATCTCATGCATCGATTTCTCATTTCTGAATCCATGCAGCAACCAGAACTCATCGCTCATTGCTACCATCAACTCCGGCTTATGGTTGGCATCCTTGTAGTTCCGATGCGGTGAATCAATCGGCACACCTTTCTCATTCTCTTCACTAAAGCATTTTTCCGCCATCTCTTTGTTAGGATGCACCTGTATCGAAAGCATATCTTTCACATCGAGCAGTTTCAACAGGAAAGGGAGTCTTCCTTCCTTTGACAATTTCGTTCCCAAATATTTAGCAGGATCCCTTTGTATCCATTCATCCAGGCCTGAAACGTTTACATCCTCCCCTATCATCGAAGGAGAAGAAGGATGCGCGCCTAGCCAGTACTCTGCGAGTGGAAGTCCCTTTGGCTCAATGCCTGTCACAGCAGGAATGAAGCTGCTTCCACCCCAGTCATAATTCTTTACTACCCCATTTATCCGGTATAAACGTTTATCAACGGTTATTTTTTCCATGCTTTTCTATCTTGGGATAAAGATAATACATGGCGGAGCATTTGAGTTTTGGAAAGAAGAGCGAGGACAAAGCGGTGGAATGGCTCGAGCAGCATGGCTACGAAATACTGCACCGCAACTGGAAGTTCTCATACTTTGAGATCGACATCATCGCGAAGAAGAATGAAGTGTTGCACATCATCGAAGTGAAAGCGAGACACTATGGACCGATTGGCTTTCCGGAAAACAATGTGGGACGGAAGAAATTCAAGCGCCTCCAGCGCGCCGCAGATCAATTCCTATTCATGAACCCCGGAATCAGCAAATGGCTGCAGTACGATATTCTTGCAATTACGGAGCAAAAAAACGGAACGACGGACTTCTTCCTCCTCGAAGATGTATTTCTTTAATTAATTAATTAGTTAATTAGTTAATGAGATAATGAAGGGTGACTTTGAAAATCCGAAACCAAATCATTAGCTAATTAACTAATTGATTAATTAGCTAATTAGTTCCTGCATTTTTTCTACCATCTTGAATGTTGCGGGGCAGAATTCGAGATTTTGCTTGTGCACATGCATGTAGTCAACCATTCTCTTCTTGGGAAGATGAGGAAAGCCGGCACAGTCGGCAGGACGTACTTCATAGATGCTGCACTTATTATCTTTCAGGTTGAGGAACTGGCAGGGTGTGCTCTTGTTGATCCAGTCGCCGGTGCCCCGCTCCTTGCGCAGCCACTTCTGCGAGAATGCCTGCGTGGTCATGCCGAGATGAGCCGAGATGCGTTTGATATCCTTGTTAGTGTAAGTTGGCGTCATCGTCTTGCAGCAATTGGCGCACTCCAGACAATCTACCTCAGGCCACACGCGTTGCTCAGCAATGAGTGTGATCTTATCCAATCCGCGCGGAGGATTTTTTTCGAGAGACGAGAGATAACGACGAAATGCACGCTTGTGTGTTGTTACTTTTTTCTTGAAGGCTCTTAACATCAGGGACATAATGAAAATTGACGGTCGAAGTTACAGATTAACACGCCAGGTTGCGTGTAAAAATAAATTTATCTCTCATAGCTTTCAATGGCTATTTTTGTTTGATACAAAACCTTCTATTATGAGACTCATCCTCTTTCTCGCAATCTTTACAGCTTTAATGGGATCATTTTCCTTCTCGTCATGCAAATCATCGCCGCAACCTTTCTGCGACACTGCCTGCAATGGCGATACCATCCGATTCAAATCTTCACATCCGGCGAATCCATTTGTTTCGATTGGCATGAAGGATTGCAATCCCGATACCATCACCTGGAGCCACGACTGGCTCGATGCGAAGAGGAAACTCGTCTTCTCAGACCTTACCGGCAAAGACGTTAAGATCAACCAGACACACATGCGCTACTACATCCATGACACCAGCTACGTATGGCTGACGTTTAATGATTGCATCACCGGGCAGGGATTCATGGTGAAACTTCCGTTCAACAAGACTTCAAACATTTCGAGAAAGAACAGCGCGCTGAATTCCATCGACCCGAAATTTCATGTTGATGAAGGCCTCGTTGCCTACACCGACCGCGGCAACATCTTCGTGGAAGACATGGCTACAGGTCAGCAGGCAACCTTCACTTTTGGCCGCAAGATCGAGACCATGGACTATACCGACATACATCAGACTATCGATACCATTCATATTACGAGGGAGAAGGCGTGGGCGAAGATTAAGATGGATAATGAGTGGACCGAAGTAAGCAAGAGCCTGAATTTAAAGTAACAATTAGCTAATTAGCTAATTTGCTAATTAATTAATTGAAATGTGGGAGCCACACAAAAAATCTTTCAAATCCTTCCTCCTCCTCGAAAAATCCCTCTCTGATAATTCAGCAGAGGCATACCTGAGGGATTTGGAGAAGCTGACGACCTTTCTTCAGGAGAAAAGGATGATGAAATCGCCTGATGAAGTGGAGTTGAAGGATCTCCAGGATTTTTTGAAATGGATACACAGTCTTGGGATGACGGAAAGTTCTCAGGCGCGGATCATCTCCGGCATACGCGCATTCTACAAATTCTGCCTGCTGGAACAAATAGTGAAGCTCGATCCTACTACTCTTCTCGAAGCACCAAAACTAAAGCGGCAACTCCCCGATGTGTTGAGCTACGAAGAGATCGAATCACTCATCGACGCCATCGACCTCAGCAAGCCCGAAGGCAGCAGGAACAAGGCAATACTCGAGACGATGTACAGTTGCGGGCTCCGCGTGAGCGAAGTGGTGAGTCTTCGCATCTCACAACTTTATCTCGAAGCGGGTTTCATTCGCGTGCGAGGTAAGGGCGATAAGGAGCGACTCGTCCCCATCGGCAGCAGCGCAGTGAAGTACCTGAGGCTTTATCTCGATACGGTTCGCAAACAAACAACTCCCGTTGCGGGAAACGAAGACGTTGTGTTTCTTAACAAGCGCGGGTCGGCGTTATCGAGGGTGATGATATTTCTTATCATTAAAGACCTCGCTGCGAAGGCGGGCATTAAGAAAACGGTTTCGCCACATACTTTTCGACATTCGTTTGCTACGCATCTCGTGGAAGGGGGTGCGGATCTCCGTGCGGTGCAGGAGATGCTGGGGCATGAGAGTATTACGACAACGGAGATTTATACGCATTTGGATAGAGAGTTTCTTCGTAAGACGCTGGAGGAATTTCATCCGGCGTTTCGGAATTAGGTAATTAGTTAATGAGATGATTAGTTAATGAGGCGCCTTCGGCGCGAGGGCGGCTGCGCGGCTTTTTTACCGCGGAGGTATGATTTTGTTAATGCACCTACGGTGCGACTTTTACCGCGGAGGTCGCGGAGACGCGGAGGGAATAAGCTAATTAACTAATTAGCCAATTATCGAATTATAAGCGAATATAAAAA
>CBINHQ010000066.1:0-8822 GCA_966250475.1 uncultured Chitinophagaceae bacterium | reverse complement strand
GATTACAATCTCCGCAGCATTCCTCTATTTACCGATCTACGTGTAAGCGTTGGAAGAAAACAATCTGTGTTCTTTTATGGTAATGCGGGTCATAATTTTTCAAAAGAAAATGGAGTGGAGCCGAGTGGTCCGATTTTGAAGGATGATTATTTCGGAGGGTTTTACTATGATTTTGGCTTTGGTTATCGCATGCCGATCAGTCGCATTCACAAAGTACTCTTCAGTGCGGGCTACAACATGAAATATATGAGAAGGGAGGAAGTTTTGATGAGCTTTTGCCCTCAGGGAAACTGCCCTGATCCCATCATGAAATATGATTATAAATTCGGGCGCATAATTTTTCGCATGAGCTGGGAAATCAATTAACGGATCATCTTAAGATTACGTTGTATTCCCTTCCATTTTGTGCGCTTGATTGGAGAATTCTTAAATAATTTTCTAAAACTCTCTTCTGTCATCTCTTCCCATTCCTTTGTGCTGAGGTTAAGAATTTCGGGGATTGGAGTGAATGCGGTTTCCTTCGTTGGACTGCTGAATCTGTTCCATGGACATACGTCCTGGCAGATATCACAGCCAAATGCCCAGTTGTTGAACTTTCCCTGCATTTCTCCTGGAATTAACATCTCCTTCAATTCGATGGTAAAATAGGAAACGCAACGACTACCGTTGATGACTCTGTCGGGAAGAATTGCATCGGTAGGACAGGCGTCGATGCATTTCGTGCAAGTTCCGCAGAAGTCTCCAGCAAATGGATCGTCGTAGTTAAGTTCGAGATCGGTGATTAGTGTGGCGATGAAGAAGAATGATCCGGAGTTCCTGGTAAGCAGGTTTCCGTTTTTCCCAACCCAACCCAGACCACTTCGGCTAGCCCATGTTCGCTCGAGGACGGGAGCGGAATCGACGAACCCTCTTCCATTTACAGATCCGATTTCTTCATTGATTCTTGTAAGAAATGCGTTCAGCTTCTCACGTATCACATCATGATAATCCTTTCCCCATGCGTATTTGGAAATGGAAGGTGCGTGTGGCAGTTGTTGTTGAGAAGGAAAATAATTCAGCAGCATGGTGATTACCGATTTCGCACCGGGAACAAGCTTCGTTGGATCTATTCGCACGTCGAAGTAATTCTCCATGTATTTCATTGTTCCATGCATGCCTTTTTTTAACCATTCTTCAAGTTTTCGAGCGTCATCATCTAGCCTTTGTGCTTTAGCGATTCCGCAATAATCGAAGCCGAGTGAACTCGCCAGTTCCTTTACATACCTCGTATTTTGGTAAATATTCAAATATTATAGTATTGATGCACAACAATAAGAATCAACATGCAAAGATACTACGTGGAGCATTGCGATATTTTGTGTAAACTTGTAATTCCGCAAACCAAAACTACCACCATGAGATGGAAAATATTTCTCCTCGCCATCCTTTGCATTCCCGCAATTAACGCAATCTCCCAGGAAAAGAACAAGATTAAGTTTGGAAAGGTAAGCGTTGAAGACTTTAAGCCGACGGCATATGAAGTTGACAGCAGCGCTGATGCTGTAATTATCGCCGACATCGGCTATAGCATGATCAGCGGCAATAGCAAGGGTTGGTTCTCACTAGAGTTCAAAAATTACAGGCGCGCAAGAATAATGAAGAAGGCAGGCTACGATGTAGCTGACGTTGTTATACCTCTTTATACAAACGGCGACGATGAGGAAGAACTTCGTAACCTGAAGGCCGTTACCTATAATCTCGTGAACGGGAAAGTTGTGCAGACAAAGCTTGATGTGAAGTCAAGTGTGTATAAGGACAAGATCAACAAGAATCTGGTTGTAAGAAAATTCACCTTTCCTAATGTGAAGGAAGGTTCGATCATCGAGTTTGAATACAGGATTATCTCCGATTTCCTCTTCAATTTGCAGCCGTGGCAATTCCAGGGACAATATCCTCGCCTTTGGAGCGAGTACACTGTTAATCTTCCTGAGTTCTTCTATTATGTAACGATGAATCAGGGATACCAGGCATATCATATAAAGGATCAGAAGAGCAGCACGGACAACTTCATGCTAACTGATTCCCGTTCTGCCGGGGCTAGCGACAGGTATAATTTCACTGCTGGGGTGACGGAGTTTCGCTATGTGATGAAGGATGTGCCGGCATTGAAGCAAGAGCAATTTACCTCTACACTCGAAAATCATATTGCAAAGATTGAGTTTCAACTGGCAGAGTATCGCTATCCATTAACGCAGAGAAACATCATGGGTACATGGAATCAGGTCTGTGATGCAATGTTGAAGGATGAAGATTTTGGATTATCACTTGGGAGAGAAAATCCATGGTTGCGTGACGCGGTGGAGGAAGCGATTGGTTCTGCTACCACTCCGGTTGAGAAGGCGCGAAATATTTATTATTATGTACAGCGAAATTTCACCTGTACAAATTATGGAGGAAAGTATTTGCAGCAGCCGCTTAAAACTGTATTGAGCAAGAAGAGCGGAACCGAGGCGGAGATAAACCTGTTGTTGGTTGCAATGCTGAGGCGGGCGGGGCTGAGCGCTGATCCTGTCATTTTGAGTACCAGATCTCATGGATATGCATATTCATTGTATCCACTTCTGGGTAAATTCAATTATGTAATCTGTCAGTTCAACGACGGAAAGAGTGATTATTATCTCGATGCTAGTCGCCCCAGACTTGGCTTCGCAAGGTTGGGATATGAGTGTTACAATGGTCACGCGAGAGTGATTGATAAGCGTGCTACACCGCTCGAATTCTCTAGCGAATCATTGAAGGAAAGAAAGGTTACTTCAGTCTTCCTGGTAAGTACACCCGATGGCGAGTTCTCTGGAAGCATTCAGCAGGTTCCTGGTTATTATGAATCGTATTGGATGAGGGATCAGATAAAGGAGAATGGAAAGGAGAAATTGTTTACAGATTTCGAGAAGAGAATGAACGCAAAGGTTGAGATGAATACTGTCCAGATCGATTCACTGAATAGATTTGAGGATCCAATTTCTCTCCGGTATAATTTCAGTTTCAAGAATGGCAATGAGGATATCATCTATCTCAACCCTATGTTAGCGGAAGGCTACAAGGAAAATCCATTTAAGTCGGCCACGAGGCTTTATCCGGTGGAGATGCCGTATGTGAAGGATGAAACTTACCTGATGCAGTTGCAGGTTCCGGATGGATATGTGGTGGATGAATTGCCAAAGCAGATCATGGTAAAATTCAACGAACAGGAGGATGTAGTGTTTGAGTATCTTATTTCGGAGTCTAACGGATATATCTCTCTTCGTTCGCGTCTGAGTTTCAAGCGCGCGTTCTTTCAGCCAGATGAGTATGCTACTCTTCGTGAATTCTTCAATTTGGTTGTGAAGAAGCATAATGAACAAATTGTTTTCAAAAAGAAATCCTGATGAAGCATCGCCTGCTTTCAATTTTGATGTTATTGTTTCCTGTACTCGCTATCGCGGGAGAGGATGAGAATTTTTCAGTCGCGAAGATCCCGGTGGCGTTATTGAAGAACGCGGATGCGGTGTTACGGGTAGAAGAACAGACATTCGAAATAAAGTCGGTGAAGGAAGCTGTGCAGACAAACAGATATGTAATTACAATATTAAATGAGAATGGTGACCACTGGGCTGAATTTTCCGAGTCTTATGACAACCTGAGATCGCTGGGATCGATCCAGGGATATCTCTACGATGCAAGCGGCAAACAACTGAAGAAGACAAAGAGCAAGGACTTTCAGGATATGAGTGCAGGAAGTTCAATAAACCTGATTGATGACAACAGGATCAAAAGACATAATTTTTACCACAAGTCATATCCATATACCATTGAGTATAGCTTCGAGGTAAAGTATAAGTACACGCTTTTCTTTCCTGCCTGGATGCCACAAGGATCGGATAAACTTTCGGTGCAGAAGAGTACAATGAAGGTGATCTGTCCGAAGGATTATGAGTTCAGATTTAAGGCGTTCAACTATGATGAATCACCGGTTATCTCTGAAGAAAAGAATTCGAGAATAACCGTATGGTCAAAATCGAACATGCCGGCGATCCTACTGGAGCCGTTTCAACCTATGTTGCATGAGGTAACTACGATGGTGTTGTTTGGTCCAACTGAATTCCAGGTTGGAGAGTACAAAGGCAACATGCAGAGCTGGGAAGATTTTGGAAAGTTTATCTACGCACTTAAAAAGGGTCGCGACGTGCTTCCTGAGAATGTGAAGCAGAAGGTTCACGAACTAGTGGATGGTGTGAAGGATGAACGTGAGAAGATCAGAGTTTTGTATGAATACATGCAGCAAAACACGAGATACATAAGCATACAACTTGGAATTGGAGGGTGGCAACCTTTTGATGCGAAGTTTGTGGCTTCGAAATCTTATGGCGATTGCAAGGCGCTCACTAATTACATGTACAGCCTGTTGAAGGAGGCTGGAATTCACTCTTCGTATGCAGTGGTGAGAGCAGGAGAGGGCTCTCGCTATATAACTGAGGATTTTCCCTCGCAACAATTCAATCATGTTATTCTTTGCATTCCCGGAGAAAAGGATTCAATCTGGCTTGAATGTACCAGCCAAATCGAACCTACGGGATACATGGGAGGATTCACGGGTAACAGAAAGGCACTGCTCACCCATGAAAACGGCGGCGCGCTCGTGAATACACCCAGGTATGGAGCTCGAGAGAATAGGCAGATAAGAAAGGTAAAGGCAAAACTGACTTCGGATGGAATGCTTCACATAAAGGCGGATACAAGGTATTATGCCATGCAACAGGATCATCTGTATTATCTCGTGAACAACCTCTCAAATGAAAAAATAAAGGAGCATTTAAATAAGCAACTAGATTTTGCCACTTATGATGTTGATGATTTCAAGTATAAGCAGTACAAATCTACACTTCCACATATCGATGAGAGTCTCGATATACGTGTCAGCAATTTCGCAACCATCACAGGCAAGCGCTTGTTTCTACTTCCGAACGTGATGACGAAGTCGCACATGCGGCTGACAGAAGACAAGACGCGCAAGTATGAGGTTGTGCTCAGTTCATCATTCCAGCTCATTGACAGCATTGAGATTGAACTTCCTTCTGGCTATGAAAAGGAAGCTGGCGCCGGTGATGTGGTTATCGAAAGTAAGTTTGGGAAATACGAGAGTTCTACAAAGATTTCCGGCAATACACTGTTCCACTATCGCAGTTTCGAGAGACGCGAAGGGAGATTCCCGGCTTCTGAATACAATTCGCTGGTTGAATTTTACGACAAGATCTATACTGCAGACAGGTCGCGACTGGTGTTAGTGAAGGATGAAACTTCTGCTCCGCTGAAGGCGTTCTAAGATTGGTTTAGGGAAAGAATTTTTACAACGCTTCGTCAATTATTTGTTTGAACTCCATGTGGATTTCGGCTCTCTCCTCACCAAGAAGACTCTTCACAAACACAATTGATGCATATCCCTTTTCGAGATTGATCATTGGCCAGGTGCCAAACAATCCGGGACTTGAAAGAGAAACAGCCTTTCCATCTTTCTCTTCAATCACCCAGGATCCGAGTGCGTAGTTGAATCCCCCTGCTGATTTTGGAGCGTAGCTGATTGGTGTTTCCTTTGTTTGAATCGAGAAAAGTTCGTTAACTGATTCTTCAGACAGAATCTGTTTGCCGATGGAGGATTTTCCTTTGTTCAAAAGCATCACCAGGAACTTCATGTATTCTTCAGCTGTGGACTTAGCACCTCCAGAAGGATTTAGCGCACTGGCATCCAAATTGGAGAATGTAGTTCTGCGCATTCCGAGTGGCGTGAACAGGCGTTGCTTTATCAGCAAGTCAAATCTCTTTTTGCTGATGACCTCAAGCACACGTGCCGCAATATTGATTCCGATGTTGCCATACCAGAAATCTTCACCTGCGTTCACCCTAATCTTTCGCGATGCGAAATAATCAACTTCTTCTTCGAGCGAGGAAAACTTCTTTCGTTGGAGCAGTTTCTTTCCAGGTCTGTCGTCGTCGGCAATGCCTGTCATGTGGGATAGGCAATGCCGAATCGTGATGTAACCTTTACCATAACGATCGAACTCCGGCAACCACCGCGCTACCTTATCATCCAGTGAAATTTTCCCTTCATCTACAAACTGCATCACAAGCGCTGCGGTCAGCCATTTGCTGCAGCTTGCGATCGGCGCGGGCGTGCGGGCGTTGAAGTCTCCCAACTCCTTCTGATAAATGAGTGAATCCTTCCACACCATCATCACAAGATTATTTCCAAGCTGCTTTTGATTCTTTACCAGCGCTTCATCCAACGCGGAAAGCGATACCTGGGCTGAAAGGGTGATTGAAGAAATGCTTGCTAATAAGAAGGAGAAGACTGCTCTGCTGAACATTGGTTCGGAATTTTTTGGGAAAGTAGGCAAAAACATGGAGGAGGTAGCCAGGGAATTGGAGTTATGTTTTCGGGATTTGTTAAAAAGCGAAAGTGGGGCGTTTTTTTACGAATTGTTCACCGTGAAAAAAGCGTTTCAATGCTGTGATGATCCCCTTGTTCTGGTTTGGATTGATAGGAGATTTGTGAGGCAATGAGACTGGTCGTGGATGATCTGTAATACTGTGAAGACTAATGCTGAACAACCGAAGGTTGGGAGAGGGGATTATTGTTTTTAGCGGATTTGAGCTGTGAGATCCGGTCAAGGTCACCTATACCTAAATTAGCTATGGCAGGTTGGAAAGGTGGGGGAGGGAGGGCCCCGCAGGGCGCTTCGCCTACTTTAGATTCCCCCCACTCGGAAAATTTTTCCGAACCCTCAATCCACAATTCCTTCCCACAAACCCCTGCTCTACAATTTCCATCTCCAAAATAACCTTCAAAAATTCCATCTTATAATCCGAGTCCTCCATCTCGCAACATGACTCTCAAAACACAAATCCCAAATCCACCCCATTTCCCTACCTTCGGATCCTTCACGGCTTCCCATCCCCATGTCTTAACAAATCCCTTCATCTTATCCACCTGAAAGAATTACGGTTCTGATCCAAAAACCCTGCAATTCAGTCAGATACATCTGAATTTTCCTGACAGACATTCCGGTTGCCCGACTTGGATTGGGTTTTGCGGAGAATTTTGTCCAGAGGATTTATAACTATGAACTTATCAAATTTTACCATCAAGGCGGCAGAAGCCATTCAGCAGGCACAGCAACTTGCCTTCAATGACCGCCATTTGAATATCGAGACCGCACACATTCTGAAGTCACTGCTCGAACAGGACGACTCCCCGGTCGAATACCTGTTGAAGAAAAACAACGTGACAATGAATTTACTCAGCTCACGACTCGAAGAGTTGCTCAGTAAACTTCCAACCACTTCGGGTGAACCGGCTCAATCCATCAGCCGCGATGCAAATAACGTGATCCTGAAAGCAGGTGCTTCTTTGAAGCAATTCAACGATGAGTTTATCACTCCCGAGCACCTGGTTCTTGCACTTGTGCAGGGTAGCGACTCCGTTGCAACTTTACTCAAAGATGCAGGACTTACCGAAAAAGGACTCGTCGCGGCGATAAAAGAACTTCGCAAGGGTGCGAGTGTCACCTCCCAAACTCAATCGCAGGAATACAATGCGCTTAGCAAATATTCCAAGAATCTTAACGAGATGGCACGCCAGGGAAAACTCGACCCGGTAATCGGCCGAGATGAAGAAATCCGAAGAACACTCCACATTCTCTCAAGAAGAACAAAGAATAACCCACTGCTGGTAGGTGAACCCGGTGTGGGTAAGACCGCCATCGCTGAAGGAATTGCACACAGGATTGTAAATGGCGACGTGCCGGACAATCTGCGCTCCAAAACTATTTATGCGCTTGATATGGGACTCCTCATTGCCGGTGCGAAATACAAAGGTGAATTTGAAGAGAGACTTAAAGCCGTTGTAAAGGAAGTGAGTGGAAGCGATGGTGAGATCATTCTCTTTATCGACGAGATTCACACGCTCATCGGCGCAGGTGGCGGAGAAGGTGCAATGGATGCTGCTAATATTCTCAAGCCCGCCCTCGCAAGGGGAGAATTGCGCGCAGTAGGTGCAACAACCCTCAACGAGTATCAGAAATATTTTGAAAAAGATAAAGCACTCGAAAGAAGATTTCAACGCGTGGTAATTGGAGAGCCAAGTGTGGAAGATGCAATTTCAATTCTTCGTGGATTGAAAGATCGATACGAAACTCACCACCATGTTCGCATCAAAGACGAAGCGATCATCGCCGCGGTTGAATTATCAAATCGCTACATCACCGATCGCTTCCTTCCCGACAAGGCTATCGATCTGATTGATGAAAGTGCTGCCAAGCTCAGGCTCGAAATGAACTCCATGCCTGAAGAACTCGACAAACTCGAACGCTAGATCAGGCAGCTCGAGATTGAACGAGAAGCCATCAAGCGAGAAGAGGATGAAGAAAAACTGAAAGAACTCAACACCGAGATCGCTAACCTCGCAGTTCAGCGCGACACGCTCATGGCAAAATGGAAAGAAGAGCGCGAAATCGTGGAGACTGTTCAGAATGCTAAGGCTGCGATTGAAAAGTTAAAGCTCGAGGCCGAACAAGCTGAACGAAACGGTGAGTACGGAAAGGTTGCTGAGATCCGCTATGGAAAGATTAGAGAACAGGAATCAATCATAGCAGAAAATTCGACCAAGCTCGAGAGTCTCAGTGAAAAGCGATTGCTTAAGGAAGAAGTCGATGCAGAAGATATTGCCGAAAGTGTGGCAAAGATGACCGGCATTCCTGTTACTCGTATGATGCAAAGCGATAAAGAAAAACTCCTTCACCTCGAAGAACACC
>CBINHQ010000065.1:0-9001 GCA_966250475.1 uncultured Chitinophagaceae bacterium | reverse complement strand
TGAATTCTTGTAAAGCGCCAGAATGAATCCGCCCTTAAGCACTGGCCATGGCGCACCTTCACGTTTGGCAGAGGGTTCGCGGTCAACCTCTTCTTCTTCGTCAAGTTTCTTTGACTCAGATGATCCTTTCTGATACAATGAAATCGTGAGCAGAACAAATAAACCCATTTGCAGAAATTCGCTCTCCCAGTTTTCAAAGGTTGACTGAAGAAAGTGTCCTGACCGCAGGTATTTACCTGGGCTTAATTCCTGCATGCCTTCTTCCACGCGTTCTTCATTGTGCTCGATAAATCCCGTATAAGCCTGACCCGTGATTGCAATCAGAAAGAAAATAAAGAAGACGATGGAAAGACCATTATTCCTGAAAATCTTTCCCATATAGAGTTTTACACATAGAGGCAAAGCGCATACCACGAAAAAAGGAAAGGATGAATTTGCAACATGTTTGAGCAATAATATCTACAACCGAATTAGTAACTGCTACTGTATAAACAGGTTTTCCAATGGCATATCCTTTGCCGCACTAGAAGGAACAGAAAGAAACAAGATATTTTTTCACCTAAAACTCATTTTATGCCAAATACGAAAACGAGAAAAGCGGCGTCCCCGAGAACATCTAACAACACCTCTACCCGGCCATCCTCACAGCTGGAAACATTCTTCATCGACCAGCTAAAGGATATCTATTGGGCAGAGAAGCATTTACTTAAAGCATTACCAAAAATGCAGAAGGCCGCTACAACTGAACAATTGCAACAGGCGATTGAAGAGCATATCGCCGTTACCGAAGAACAAGTAAACAGAGTGGAACAGGCATTCGAGATACTGGGAAGAAAACCCCAGGCAAAGAAATGCGAAGGAATGGAAGGACTGATCAAAGAAGGAGAAAGCGTGATCGAAGAAACAGAAGATGGCAGCATGACGCGTGACGCGGGTCTCATCATCTCTGCACAGAAAGTAGAACACTATGAGATTTGCGCATACGGAGGAATGGTTTCCCTCGCTACTACGCTTGGACTGGATGAAATAGCCGACCTGCTGAGTCAGACACTTGAAGAAGAAAAGGAAACAGACGCATTGCTTACCGAGATTGCTGAAAACAACATCAACTGGGAAGCAGAGCAGGAAGGCGAAGAAGAATAATATTTTCGGACTACAAACATGAAAGCCGGTGAAGACTCACCGGCTTTCTTCTTGGAAAAATTAACCCCGGTAGCTGTTACCTTCTACAGGCTGGAATTGGTTATCAATAAAACCGATTCCATCGTTGCCTTTACGGAATGTGTTGTGTTTGGATGGAACGCTACCATTTCTTTTTCCTTTAGCTCCGTATCGCCTTCGCTTGTGCTGATTCGAACGGCGCCTTCAATTACCTGCACTGTCATGATTCCATCCACGGCTGTATCAATAACCTCTGCATCTTTGTGCAGGGCGGTTAGCACAACCGTCACGTTTCCGGTCTTGAATATCGTGATGCCATTGCGATCGCTTTTACTCCACGCATCTTCCTTCTTAAGCTGAAGAATAAATGATGGAAGTGATGCGAATACAAACGGCGCATCGATTACGCGGTCGCCTTCAGGCCTGTTGATCGTTGCTTCATTGCGTCTTATTTCCATACAAATATTTTTATGGTGTGAAAAAGATGTTTTTCATTTTGATGCTGTCACACGCCAGATCATTCCTGCATTGTCATCAGTCACAAGCAACGAACCATCGCTCAACACGGCCGTGCATACCGGTCTGCCGTACACGCGGCTCTTACCCGCATCAGCTATGAAGCCGGTGAGAAAATCTTCCGGCGGACCGGAAGGCTTTCCATCCCTGTATGGCACAAACACCACGCGATATCCCGATAGTTCCGAACGATTCCACGAACCATGCTGCCCGACAAACGCTCCGTTCCTGTATTTCGCCGGGAATTGGTTGTGCGTGTAAAACACCAGGCCAAGCGAAGCGGTATGCGAGCCCAGCGGCACATCGGGAACGATTGCCTTTGCAACCAGGTCTGGCCGTTGCGAATTCTTCAATCGTGGATCTTCGTGCTGACCGAAATATGAATAAGGCCAGCCATAGAATCCTCCGGGTTGCACACTTGTCATGTAATCAGGCACGAGGTCATCACCCAATCCGTCGCGCTCATTTACTGCCGCCCATAGTTGACCGGTAACGGGTTCCCAATCCATGCCCACTGGATTCCTGAGGCCTGATGCATAAATCTTTTCTCCAGAACCATCTCTATTGACCTCGAGAATGCAGGCGCGGCGATGCTCTTTATCAATCCCGTGTTCAGCTACGTTACTTCCCGATCCGACAGAAATGTAAATTTTATCCTTAGATGAATTTGTGATGATGTTGCGCGTCCAGTGATTGTTGTATCCTCCTGCAGGCAGGGAAACAAGTTTCTTTCCCTTTCCCTTCAGCTCATTCGCATTCGCATCGTAATCGAATTCAAGAAGCGCATCTGTGTTGGCGAGATAGAATTTATCTCCAATGATCAACATCCCGAAGGGGCGGTTCTGCCCTGAGATATAAACTGTTTTACTCTCAGGCACACCATCCTTGTTGCGATCCTTAAAGAATAGCACTCTTCCCGATGAAGATTCCGAAACAAACACATCGCCATTTTCGGCCACGTATGCCCAGCGCGGCTCTTTCAAGCCAGAAGCAAATACGGAAACGGTAAACCCTGCCGGTGCCGATGGTTTCGCACCTTCAGGCCAGCCAATCACCCGTGGATGATTTCTTACACTCTTTGTAGCGTATGGAGGAGGAAGTGTATCTGTAATTGAATTGGCAACAGGATCGGACGTAGCATGAATTCCAAATCCCATTATGATGATCGAAGCAATCGTGATTCCCAGAATGTAGCGTAGGGTCATATCAAACGTTTATTATTAATTATCTGAATGCCCGTGCCGGGATCAATCCTTGCTGAAGTACACCGCGGAGGTATAGTCGCTTCCTGCAGGCTTCCTGGTCAATTGTTCATAAAACGGATCAACCACTTCCATGGTAGTACCATCCTCGAACACAAGGTGTCTCTGTTTGGTTTCCGCTGAAGAAACCAGGTACACTACTTCATTAAAATACCGGTATTTCACTACATGGTATTGCCTGGCGGATGTTCTGCCTTCATATTTACGGTTATCATTCGGCGCCTGGGAGGGTTCGTTTTTTCTCGTCTGGTTAATTATTAACGCATAGATTGCTACCAGGAAAAGGATCTGCTTCATCTGACTACTTTTTATCTCGCTGCGCTGTTACATCCATCAGCAGGTATAGCAGGCATAAAACAGGCCATTCTTTTTAAATCACGACGTAGCCCTAAGATTTTTTTGTTTAAGGGAGTTGCTCCTGCCATGGCCGGAGGCCTCCTTCTTCAATGCCTTCAGGAATTCTTCCAGTACGGCCATAGTTATTGCCTTTTGTACCTCTGCCGGTTCTGCCTTTTCCACATCAATCTTTCCGTTCGCAACCTCACGGTCGCCGAAGTGAATGGAATAACAGGCATACAACTCATCAATAGACTTTTCCGGCACAGGCGCCGCATATCCAGTCACACCAATGCCCCAGTCAGTAGAAAACAATTTCACTACATCCCTCGACATCTCGCAAGAAACTATTTCGGACACACAATTACAAGCCAACGCATGTACAGGATCGACATTGAGATGCTTCGTCTTTTGGTTGATGGTGTACGTAGTTATACCACCCTCGAAAAATTTTCGCGCATTCTCTGCGAGAGAGAATTCAAACTGCAGGCATCCTGATGTCACGCTCTCCGCCACTGCCACTGTCTGCTCCTTTGAAAGGAGGATATTTCCAATCTTGTCGATCAGGGAAAGGCCGTTCTTGCCATTTTTATCACCCATGGTTCAGTCTATTTTCTACGGGAAGATTTCTTTCTTGATGACTTCTTTGCCGCTGATTTCTTTCTTGCTGTCTTTCTACCGGTTGATCTTTTCTTCGCGGCTTTCTTCTTAGCAGATTTCTTTCTAGCGGTTTTCTTTGCTGGCGATCTTCTCTTCTTTGCGGGACTCTTGCGAGGAGAGCTTCTGCGTTTCGTTGCGGTCTTTTTTGCCGGTGATCTTCTCTTCTTCGCTGCCTTCTTCTTTGAAGCTGTTTTCTTCTTTGGAACCTTTGCGCCTGACTTGCGAGCTTCGCTCAATCCAATCGCGATAGCCTGTTTACGACTCGTAACTTTCTTTCCGCTACCTGACCGAAGCTTGCCGCGTTTCTTTTCGCGCATCACCTTCTCCACCTTCTTCTGTGCACCTTTTGAATACTTTGCCATGATAATTCATTTAAGCTTATCAATAAATATCTATGCCAGTATGGGTGGCTGGAGAATGGGGCAATTGCCGGAATTACGATAGTCCTGAGAGGAATGAGTTATTCTCTAAACCTTATGATCCTGGTAATTCTTGATCTTGTTGTAGAGAGTCTTTCTGTCAATATTGAGCACCTCTGCGGCTTTCTTCTTGTTGAAGTTGACCTGTTGCAATACGTTCATGATGGTTTCATATTCCGCCTTGCTCGCTGCATCCTTTAAGTCGAGTTCCTTTCGCGGCGCCTTTGCTATCGGTGACTCTTGCCTTACTTCACCTGATTGTACCGAGAGAGGATTGCTGCTTGTGATCTCCCAGGGGAGCGAAGCAGAGGTGATCTTCTCTCCAGGCTTCGTGAGGAGCACTGCCCTGCGGACCACGTTTCGGAATTCGCGAAGATTACCTGGCCATGAGTAGTTGAGAAAGGTTTGGAGTACATCATCCTCAAATCCTGTTACGTCTTTATTCAACTCACTGTTCGTCTTTTGAAGGAAGAATTCAGCGAATGGTAAAATGTCTTCCCTCCTGTTGCGTAGCGCTGGAAGGTTAATGGAGAATTCGTTGAAGCGGTGATAGAGGTCTTCCCTGAACTTACCCTTACGGTAAGCTTCCTGCAGGTTTTCGTTTGATGCTACGATGAGCCTCACATCCACATTCATTTCCTTGTTGCCGCCCACGCGTTTGAACTTGCGTTCCTGTATCACGCGAAGCAGAGTCGCCTGCACTTCGAGAGAGAGGTTTCCAACTTCATCGAGGAAGAGTGTGCCTCCATCGGCGAGTTCGAAGTGACCTTCCTTATCCTGTAATGCGCCGGTAAACGCACCTTTCACGTGACCAAAGAGCTCGCTTCCTGCAAGTTCCTTCGAGAGTGTACCACAATCCATTGCAACAAACGGTTTGCTCTTGCGGTTGCTTAGGTCGTGAATTGTCTTTGCAATCACTTCCTTACCCGTACCGCTTTCTCCGTAAAGTATGATGCTGTAATTAGTGGCAGCAACAATATTGATCTGATCGTACAAAGCCTTTGTAGCAGGCGCCTGTCCAACCAGGAATTCATCGTTCTTGTAAATCTTGTCTGTGGTCTTAGCCTTTGCTCCCGCCTTTTCTTTTGCAGAGGAAGAAGCAGGTTCCTTGTCCTGCTGCAGCGCCTTGTTCAGCACTGTAAGCACTTCATCGGGTATCAATGGTTTGGTGATATAATCGAAAGCTCCAAGCTTGATAACTTCGACCGCAGTCTTGATATCGGAATATCCCGTGATCATCAGCACAACTACCGAAGGGTTCGAGTTCTTCAAAGAAGTAAGAACATCCTTTCCTTCCATATCGCCCAGGCGATAATCGCAAATAACCACATCGTACTTATTCTCGGAAAACTTGGCAATTCCCTTAGCGCCGGAATGCGCCATATCGGTTTCGTATCCATGCCTTGAAAGGAATTTACCCAACAGCGTGCATAAATCCATATCATCGTCAATGATCAGGATCTTTCTACTCATAAGTGGCATATTAAAGGATAATGAAGTTACCCAAAAAAAATCGTTTTTTCATCCGCCTAAACTAGATTAAAATCGTGCCGGAATTTTAGTAAATACACGATAGTGAGACGAAGATTAACTACATCCTCAATTTCTCTGGCAGCAAAATTGAACTTCTGGTAATAAATTAATCTTCATGAAATTTCATTCCCCAAGAAATGAAGAGTATCGGTGAAAATTCAAGAATTAAAGCTCTCATCATTGACGATGAAGCAGATGTATGCTTTTTATTGAGTAGCCTTCTTAGACAGAAAAATGTAGAGACCGGTTTCGTCAATAGCCTTACTGATGCGGAGAAAGTGCTTCAGCAGGAATCTCCTTGTGTGATTTTCCTTGATAATCACTTACCTGACGGCATGGGTATCGATTATATTCCGAATATCAGGAGCGTTCATCCTAATTCCCACATTGTGATGATTACCGCGCATGATACCAGTGCAGACAGACAGAAAGCGCTTAATTCAGGCGCAGATCAATTCATTGCAAAGCCTTTCAACCGCGAGATGATTTTCAAAACGCTTGAAAAGATATCAGCCTAAGATGGGGAAATTATTCCACACTTTCGATGTAATTTCCTGTAAATCCTTCTTTTAAAAGGTTTAAAGTAATGGTAAAACTGGTGCCTAAGCCGGGCTGACTGGTCACTTTGATGTTGCCTTTATGGTTGAGAATGGTGTTCTGCGTGTTCGTGAGACCGAGGCCATTCCCCTTGTTCTTCCCTGTGAAATAAGGGTCGAATATTTTTTGTATGGTATCCTCGTTCATCCCCATGCCGTTGTCGGTGATTTCGAGATAGCATTTATCGCCCTTGCGCCAGGTGCGGAGTCTCAGTACTCCATCGTTTTCCTCCATGGCTTCGAGTGCGTTCACGATTATGTTCAGCAGGGCGACCTTCATCTTCTCGCGATCAGCCATTATTTCGCAGACTTCGGTTGAATAGTCTTTCTCTACTTTGATGTTTTTCAATTCTATCCGGTCATGAGCCAGTTCGATCGTTTCTTCCATCAATGAGTTGAAGTCGATCTTTTCGAAATTCAGTTGGGCGAATCTTGTCGCATTCAGCAAGTCAGATACAATTTGATTGATCCTTCCTGCATTCCTGCTAATCATCATCAGCAAGGCTTCGGATTCCTCGTCATTCGCAGTTATCTCTTTCAATTGCTCTGTGGCGAGCGAGATGTTAGTGAGCGGATTTCGAACCTCATGTGCCATGGTGCGGGCAATTCTTCCCGTGGATGCGAATTTTTCAATACTTCGCAATTCCTGTAGCTCAGCGTTCATCTCATTAAGTTCGGCGACCTTCTGCTCAAGCTCCAGTCGGAAATCAGCCGCCTTTCTGTCTGCGCGTTCCCGTGCGCGGTTCTCGCGATGGTAAAATGTAACAAAGAAGATAATCGTGATGAGGGCAACTACGAGAGAGGCAACGGTAAAGATCTGTGTGCTGTTGAAGATTCCCTTCAGCTTATCCTGTCGGTTTCGTATCTCGCCTTCCTCGGCCTTCACCATCTGATCAACCAGGAGGCGGATGCTGTCCATCACAACCTTGCTTCCTTCACGGCGGAGTCGCATCTCGCGTGTGGCGTAACCTGCAGAGTCATATCCCGCAACGGATTTCGCAAGCGACTCGAGTCTTATATTCAGTAGCCTGTCAAGATGATTCATTCTGACCTGGTAAAACTCTTTGGTTCCCGCAAGCTTGCGCACGCCTTGGAGCTTAGGGAGCACAGCCTGTGAACTGCTGTAATAAGGACCAAGGAAGCTGCTGTCGCGGGTGATGGCATAACCTCTCACGCCGGTTTCCGCGCTGACTATCTCAGTTCGAATCGCTTCAAGGTCATTGATCATGTGATAGGAATCCGTGAGCAGCCTCATGGAATGATTCAACTGCCTGATGGCCGAGAACACGAGAAAGTAGGAGACAAGCAACAATAGAAATGCAATCAGGTATCCCGAGCGAATTCTTATAGAAAATGGTGAAGGCATTAATTATACTGGCCAGTACATAAAGTTAGTCCTTACGAACATACTATTTCCGGATGGCAGGATAATTGACTGCATTATTAATGCCATTCTTTCAAGTAAATGAAATTTTATGATCGAACGTGATGGAAACCGTACCAGTCTCTGGCAATCTTCTGCGGAAAAATACCTTTCATTAAGGCAGCCGGACAATAATATTAATTATGATGTAATTATCGCAGGTGGAGGAATCACTGGCATCACCACCGCATTGCTCTTGCAAGAAGCGGGAAGGAAATGCCTGGTGCTGGAAGCAGCAAACATCTGCTATGGAACAACAGGAGGCACCACTGCACACCTGAACACGCTGCTGGATACATCATACGAAACCATTGCAAAGAATTTCAACAAAGATGTCGCCTTGCAGGTGGCGAGAATCACATCTGAAGCGATTCAACTTGTCGCAAACAATGTTTCAAGATTCAATATCGATTGCGGGTTTGAAACTGCAGAAGCATTGTTGTTCTCCCAGACTCCAAAGCAGGCGGGCGAACTCGAGGATATTTTCATCGCGACAAAGGACTCAGGTCTCGATGCTACCATGGAAACTGAACTCGGACTTCCCATTCCATACAGGAGTATAATGCGTGTTCCAGGTCAGGCTAAATTCAATCCCGTGTTGTACGTGCAGGAACTTGCCAATCAGTTTGAAAAGCTTGGCGGAGTGATAGTGCAGAATTGCCGCGTGGAAGGCGTGGAAGAAACAGAGCCGGTGGAAGTGCATACAACAAAAGGAGTCTTTCGCTGCAACGACATGGTGTACGCGACTCACATACCTACGGGGATCAACCTGCTTCACCTGCGCTGCGTTCCGTGGAGAAGCTATGCGGTTGCTGCGAAACTCAGGTCGGGAACTTATCCCGAACAGCTTTACTACGACATGAACGATCCTTATAATTATTATCGTTCGCAAGAAGTGAATGGTCAACAATACCTCCTCGCAGGCGGATTCGATCATAAGACAGGACACGGAGATAATGCATCGAAGAGTTTCCTTGAACTCGAGGCGCACGTTCGCAGGCATTTCGATGTAGAGGAAATTTCATTCTCATGGTCTTCCCAGTTCTTCGAGTCTGCCGATGGCCTTCCTTACATCGGTCACCTTCCTGGTCACCC
>CBINHQ010000064.1:0-9009 GCA_966250475.1 uncultured Chitinophagaceae bacterium | reverse complement strand
TATCAAAACCAACCAAATGAAACAATTTCTCCTTTCAATCTTAGCCCTCTCCCTTTTTCTCACCTCATTTTCGCAGGAATCTTCTTATCCTTCATCGGTTACGGTGAAGTGGGCGCCGGCTTCAATCTATTTTGGAAAGATTTCATTGGGAGGCGAATATAATTTTTCGAAGAAGCAGTCTGTGACGCTGGGAGTCGGTATTCCATTTGACAAAACCATCAGGCAGGATCTGGATGGAGAGGAGGAATCACTCACGCACAAGACATTTTCAATTCTTGCAGGATATCGCCTCTATCTCGGCAAGAAGGCAGCACGAGGATTGTACTTCGAACCTTACCTGAAGTATCTTAAGCACGATCTCCATTCCCAAATTGATCACGAACTCGATGGCGACAACCGCGAGTTTAATGTCAACAGTGAGTTCAGCGCTTTCGGCCTGGGACTTCAACTCGGCTACCAGTTTCTTATCGCGGATAAATTTTCGATCGATTTTTATTTCCTAGGCCCCGAAGGAAACATTGCAAAGAGTAACACATTTACGCAGGAGGTGGGCAATGGACCTGCATGGAGTCAGAGTGAGGTGGATGATGCGCAGGACATGCTGAATGATTTCTTCGAGGACATTCCCTTCCTACGCGATGAGATTGAAATAAATGTGAATGCCTCGCAGCGCAGCGTTTCAACTAAATTCGACGGATTCCTTCCGGGATTCAGGTTTGGGATCAGTCTTGGTTTTCGATTCTGAAATTAGTCCTTCTGCGGAGTAATAACGGGTTGCTTCACATCATGATAAAAAAGGAATTTCCAGCCTTCCTGTTTTCCCTGCTCCCACCATTGCTGGCGTAGCTCCATTGCCTTTCTTCCATCGTGATCATACTTCGCTACATACTTGCTCTTCATTTGATGAAGTTGAGGAGCATCATCGCCTCCAAAGAAGAGTATTTCCTCCCCTTCGCGAATCCAGAAAACCTGGTGCAACGGCGAATGTGCACCGGTGACTTTGTAAGAGATCTGATTGCCAATCGTTCCTTCATCTTCTGTTAGCAATACGATCTGCGAAGAATGACGCAGCACTTCCAACTCTTCCGGAATGAATGAGGGAGAGCCTTTGCTGAATGCGAAGTCGAGTTCGCGTTCCTGTAAATAGTAAATCGCATTGGGAAGACTGAGCTTTCGCCTGTCTTCGTTAAGTGATACTCCACCTGCATGATCTTTGTGAAGATGCGACATTAATACTTTAGTAATGGATTTCGGATCGATGCCTGTATCCTCGAGATTTTGATGCAACTGCATTTTTCCGTTCCTCGAGAAACCAAGCCCGGTGTCGATGAGCAATACATCTGTAGAAGTCTTCACCACGAAGGGTTGAATCTCCACCAGCAAACTCCCTCTTGGTCGTTCGCGCAATTCGTCTTCATCCTGATTAAATGGAACGAAGAGTTTGCTCGCATCTATTGTAAAAGTACCTTCTGATAAGGGATATATCTGCATCTAAGAAAGCTTGACCAAGTAGCCTGACAACTAATTGATTAATTAAATAATTACCGTAGTACCATCTGCCTGTCGGCATCGAGCCTGATCAGGATGAACAACAGGATGCTAAAGGTAAGAAGAGATGTGCCCCCGTAACTAATAAATGGAAGGGGAATTCCGATTACGGGTGCGAGACCGACCGTCATGCCAATGTTTATCGCGATGTGGAAGAATAAAACCGCAGCCACCCCGTACGCATATGCACGGCTAAACACACTTCGCTGCCGTTCTGCTACAGTGACAATTCGGAAGAGAAGGAGCAGATAAACTCCCAATAGCGTGATGCTGCCCACGAAGCCGAAGCCTTCACCGATCGTATCGAAGATGAAGTCGGTGCGCTGCTCGGGAACGAATCCATAACGGGTTTGCGTTCCCTTTAATAATCCTTTGCCGATGAAACCACCCGAGCCGATCGCGATCTTAGATTGCTTCACGTTGTAATCCGCCGTATTGATACCGGTGACAACAGTTCCGGGAGTGCCGTTGAGGTATTCCGCAGGAACGTCCTTTCCGATAGTGCTGTAAATTCTTTCAACCTGATGCTTCGCCAGAAGGTTCTTGAAGATGAATGGCACACCGAATCGCTGAATGCCGACACACAAAGCCCAGACGAGAAATATCCTGAACAGGAGGGATCTTCTTCTTTTGATCTGCCTTCTCATGAAATACGCTACGATCAGCGCCATGCCCGTGAGAATGAGAGCGAGCATGTTTTTTTCTAACACGAGTGTGGCTACTACCAGAGCGGCCAAAGAGAAACCAATGATGAGGATGCCCGAAGGAAGGCCTTCGCGATACATCACGAGGAAGAATGCGCAGAACACTAACGCCAGTCCGGTTTCCTTCTGCAAAATGGTGAGCGCGGCTGGAACAAGAACGATTGCCGTAGCGATGAGTTGCGATCTTGTTTTGCTGAAATCCGTTTCGGGCCGCGAGAGGTATTTCGCCAGCGCAAGTGCGACGCTGATCTTACAAAACTCTGCAGGTTGGAAATTAAACGGACCAAACCTTATGATGGATTCCGTTCCCTTAACATTCGTGTGAAATGGAAACACCAGTAACAACACGAATATGCCGAGTGCATACCAGATATTGGCAGTGGCGGGAAAGAATTTACTATCTGTTAGCAGAATAAATAATCCAAGCACAAGCGCTACACCGAAGAAGTACAATTGCTTGCTGTAGTCTGTCTTGAAGTTTAGAAAACTCTGAATTATTGGATCGCCTTCTTCGTAGGTTGCACCGAAGATGGCGAGCAATCCAATGACCACGAGGAGCAGGTAGATCCATACCAGGCTCCAGTCGATTCCTTTCGATATGGCAGGATTATGCTGATTCATTGGGTGCGGGTTCTTTAGCGTACAATCGGTCAGACGGTTTCATGCCAGGAAGCATCGCCAATGTTGCAGGCCTCTCGCTTTCCTTCTTTGCCGGTAGATCTTTGCGCTTTTCAACTGGTGCAGTGAAAGTAACTGACTTTGAAATATACTTTTGGAGATATGCACTGTCCTTTGTGAGTTCGAACCATTTCCATGCGCGGATGGAGTCTTCCTTAAACTGCAAACGCTTGAGGTATGAGGGCATCAAATTAGCATTTGCGATTTCTTCTGCCTTCTTCACTCGCTCGGGACGAAGTGTGTCGTTGAGATATTTTTCCATCAGGATGGAAGAGATGGGCCCGGCCCATGTGCCTCCGTAACCTGCATTCTCCACAACCACAGCGAGCACGATCTTCGGATCTTCACGAGGAGCGAAGCTCACGAACACGGAGTTGTCTTTCAACTGCACAACCTTTCCATCGAGATATCGCTTGTTTTCCGCCGTTCCTGTTTTTGCACAAACATTGATTCCGGGAATGGCTGCTGATCTCGCGGTGCCTCGTTCAACCACATCCTGCATTCCCCAGATCACAGCGTTGTATGCAGTGTCAGGAATGTGTGTGAGCACATCGTGTCTTACACGGTAGCGGTTCAGGATTGTATCATCCTTCGTTTCCTTATCGATTGCTCTCACGAAATGTGGAATGTAATAATATCCTTTGTTGGCAATGATGCACATGGAATTTGCAAGTTGCAGAGGAGTGACAAGCATCTTATCCTGGCCGATGCCTAGCGTAAGGTTTGTGCAGGAGTTCCATGAGCCGCGGTAGTCACGATTGTAGACCGTAGTATCTGGAATATTTCCCCTGTCTTCACTGGGAAGGTCCACGCCGAGACGCACACCGAGTCCGAATTCATTCAGGTAATCGTGCCAATGTTCATATCCCTTCTTCACGCCTCCGTATTTTGGATTGTCAACCGTGAGCCTGAAGATATGCGCATAATATGCATTACATGAATTGGCAATTGAGAGACGAAGGTTTGCAGCGTGCCCGCCACCCGCGTGAGTACACGCCGGCTTACCATGACCGCACGCAAAATATCTTCCCATGCAGGGATAACCAAATGCGGGTGTGATGACTTTCTCGTTCAACGCGACAAGCGCGCCAATGGGTTTGAAGGTTGAACCGGGAGGATACTGTCCCTTAATTGCACGGTTCAACAACGGACCGGCCACATCAAGCACGAGTCTTCCGTAGTTTTTGTTTTTATCCGGACCCGTAAGTTCATTCGGATTGAAGCTTGGACCGGAAGCCATGGCGAGAATGCCACCGGTCTTTGGATCGATGGCAACAACACTTCCAACCTTGTTGGTCATTAATTTTTCCGCGAGTTGTTGCAGTTCGATGTCGAGGTAAGTGTGAAGACTTCGCCCTGCAATCGCACCGGTATCGAGGATTCCGTCTTTGTATCTTCCTACCAGCCTGTTGCGGTTGTCCTTGATCAGGTACTGCACGCCGCGCTCTCCCATCAACACCTCCTCGTATGTTGCTTCGAGACCGCTCTTACCGATGTAGTCTCCCATTCGGTAGAAATTTCCAGACCGCTCGATGTCTCTGGCATCAACCTCGTTGATGTAACCGAGAATGTGTGCGGCCGCATTGAATGGATAGGTACGCACGGGGCGCTCAACCAGTGCAAAGCCCGGAAAGTCGAAGCTGTTTTCTTCGAATCTTGCCTGCATCTTCTTGGTGAGGAGGTCTTCGAAAACGGAAGGGCGCACTGCGCGGTTCTTGAATACTGCTTCTCTAATGCGTCTTACAAATTCTGCGGTATCGATCTCCATCAGCCGGCAGAATTTTGCCGTATCGAAGTTCTTGATCTCTGCAGGTGTCACCATCAGGTCGTACATGATGGTGTTATTGAGAATGGCTTTGCCTTTTCTGTCGTAGATGATACCGCGTTCGGGATAGACTATTTTGGGAAAGACTGCGTTGCCGATCGCGAGTTTACCATAATCGTTCGAGGCTACCTGCAAATAAAATAGCTGTACTGCTATCAGCAGGAATGCGATGAAGAAGATGAGGCGGATAATACGGCTTCTTGATTGGTTAAACACAGGCATACTTCAATTCACGGTTCTGAAGGAAAACCTTCCGGCTCTACAAACCGATAAATGGTTCTTAACAATACAAAATAACCATTCCCACGGGCGGTTTCCAAATCCTTAAAGAAATAAATAACGTTTTAGGAAAATTTTCGATCCGGAAGAATTGCCGGTGCCGTAATTACGCGGTGTTGGTACGAAACCTGACCTTTCTGGTAAAGAGCAATTCCGTAGTAATGATCAACAGCATGCTAATGCCCGTGGTGGCGATTACCTTCACAATAAACCCGAGAAAGCTTCCAAACGACAGCCATTGCAGCAGCACCATGAATCCGTGATGAAACACGGTGAGGATGAAGGTGTACACGAGGTAGGGTGTCCACCCCATTGCCCTTGGCGAAGGCTCACGGTAGGTGAGTTCCGAAGTGTCTTTAGGAGAAAGAATGCTGATGACGAAGGGCCGCAGGTAGGCGATGAGCACACAGGAAGCCGCGTGCAGTCCGGGAGTCATCATGAAGAAGTCGAGTGTGAGTCCGGTGAAGAATCCGATCACCATCAATCCAATCCTGGAAATGCCGAAGGGAAGCCAGAGAATGAACAGGAAGTACAGGTAGGGCACGATGAATCGATGAAGATGCGGAATCTTGTTCAGCACATACACCTGCACCAGGATGAAGAGTGTGAATCGGATAATATTTTTTACAAGGTCACTCAATCTATTTCAGCATTTACATCATTTAATCTTTTTCCTGGTTTCGTCAAGAAGCCTCATTTGCTCATCGTACTGCAGGTTTTCCACTACGAAAACTTGCTGCAGGTCCTGGAAGTCAGCGGCAGCTCTAATCCTCAGTGTGATGAAGTTTGAAGCCTTCTCTTCTATGATCTCATCCACCAGGCCCACGATCTTGTTGGGCGGGAGGCTTATTGAATAATTGCCGGTGAGAATGCTGTCGCCGCGCTGAATGGAATCATGCCTTGGTATCTTGTCGAGCATCAGGAATCTCGGATCTTTCGCATCCCAATAAACGGTACCCGTGCTTCCGGTTTTCTTCAGGTAAACAAACACTTTATTCTGCACGTGCAGCAGGCTCATCACCTGGCTGAAGTTGGGACTCACATTTACGACTTTGCCAACGAGACTTCCATCGGAGCTTAGCACTCCCATATCGTCCTTGATTCCGTGATTGGAACCCTTATTTATTTGCAGGTAATTCTTTTCGAGATTAACGGTATTGTAAACCACCTGTGCATCGCGCCAGATGTATCTTCTGTAATGGCCGAGAGTATCGAAGGGAATTGAATCGGTAACGAGCATCATCGCTGTATCCACGCGATCGAAATTAGAGGGTAGAAGATTCATCAGCGAATCGTTCATCCTGTGAAGGCGGCGATTCTCCGACTTCATGTAGAAGAAATCCTCTGCGGTGTTGTATCTTGAATTGAACCAGCCAGTAATTTCATTGCCGATTCCCAATCCTTTTGCACGATGAAAGCGGTTGTAATTGAAAAGTATCCAGAGCGACACTGCCTGTAGTAACAGGAATGTCAGGAAGGTAAAATAACGGCGGATGAAGAGGAATATATTACGCATCTATTGAGGAACAAGTGACAGGCTCACCTGGTTTTTTTGCCTGCGTATCAACCAACCATTTTATCGCATCACAAACGGATACTTGTCGTAATTCTTCAGTGCGATTCCGGTACCGCGAACAACGCTCTTTAGCGGATCGTCGGCCACGTGTACGGGAAGCTTTATCTTCTGGCTTAATCTCTTGTCAAGACCGCGAAGCAACGCACCACCTCCCGTGAGGTAAAGTCCGCGGCGGTAAATATCCGCAGCCAGTTCGGGTGGAGTCTGCTCCAATGCTTTGAGAATCGCTTCTTCAATTTTGAAGATGCTCTTGTCTAGAGCTTCTGCAATTTCCTGGTAGCTCACCATGATCTGCTTCGGAATACCAGTAACAAGGTCACGGCCATTAACCGGAATATCTTCAGGAGCATTTTCGAGATCCTTCATTGCAGCACCAACCTGTATCTTGATCTGTTCTGCTGTGCGTTCACCAATCAACAAGCTGTGATAGCGGCGAAGCGCCTCCATGATGTCGGCAGTGAATTCATCACCAGCGATACGAATTGACTGATCGCAGACGATACCGGCAAGAGCGATCACGGTGATCCCGGTTGTACCACCACCAATGTCGATGATCATGTTACCAACCGGTTCTTCAACATCGATACCGATACCGAGCGCGGCGGCCATTGGTTCATGAAGAAGGTATACTTCCTTTGCACCGGCTTGTTCGGCGCTATCTCTTACGGCTCTCTTTTCAACTTCCGTGATGGAGGAAGGAATGCAAATCATCATCCTCCAGCTTGGTGGGAACAATGGTTTCTTGGGATAAACCAGTTTGATGAGTTCGCGGATCATCAGCTCCGCGGCGTTGAAGTCGGCGATCACACCATCTTTCAGCGGACGCACGGTACGAATGCTTTCATGCGTCTTTTCATGCATCATCAATGCGCGCTTGCCTACTGCCAAAACTTCCTTGGGATTGTTACGGTTCAATGCAACAATACTTGGTTCATTCACTACAACTTCATCATTATGTATTATGAGCGTATTTGCAGTCCCTAAGTCAATAGCTATTTCTTGTGTAAACCAGTTAAACAGTCCCATTCTATACAATTGGATTTAATGTGTGCAAAGTTGGAGGAAATAATTCGAAAATACAAAGCGGAAACCCTTGACAGGCAAGTTTTTTTACGGTATCAGGAATTGGATGCATGGCGTTGTAACAAGGGTCTGTAAAATGAATCGCGCTATGTTGTCTTACTCTCGGAACAGATTACAGACAACGGAATTTATCGGGCGATTATTGTACAAGTTCTTAACACCACTGGATAACATTCCAAACCGCACGAGATTGATTCGGATTAACTTTGGCACAAAAATGGCAATCAACCAATCCTTAACCGGTAAAACCAACTTATAATTATGAAACGAGCCTTTTTTGCATTAATTATTTTGTTCTTTTCAGTATCAGTTAACGCACAAAGCAGCAGCGCCAACAGCTCCACCTACGTAAACGCTCTCGGAGTTAAGGTCTGGGACGGAGGAGGAATTTCTTTCAAGCATTTTTTCAATGACCGCCACGCGGGTGAATTGATCGCCTATTTCTGGGGCCATGGCATCAGAATTACAGGACTTTATGAGATCCACGGGGATATCGAAGGCGCATCAGGACTCAAGTGGTACATCGGTCCTGGTGCTCACGTTGGATTCTATAATTCCAAGCATGGAGACGGCGCCTTCATCGGAATTGACGGTGTATTGGGACTTGACTATAAAATCAACAGTGCGCCAATAAATATATCGCTGGACTGGCAGCCTTCTTTCGAATTTGGCGACGGTCGCGGATTTGTAGGAAGCTGGGGCGGTCTGGGAATCCGTTACACCTTCTAAATATATACCTGTCAGCAAAAACAAGGGCTGTCTCCGAAAGGAGGCAGCTTTTTTTATAGGTATGATTAATAACCCAGCCTTTTCTCGACTGCTGCGGGCAAAACGGGAAGCCTCCTTCTCTCGATGAGAAAACTATTGAGCTGCGCGATTTCGCGGAAGATGTAATGCTTATCAGCCGCGGCTTTCAGGTAATCCTTGCCTGTGCTTCCTCCGGTACCGATGCGCATTCCAATCATGCGATGTACCATGTTTACATGACGATAGCGCCAGGAACTAAGTTGTTCGTCGATGTCGAGCAAGGCGTTTAGCAATTGAAACGGCAGGTGAAGCAGAGGATAACCGCGATAGAGCATGATGAAGACGGCTGCCCTTGCTGCTTTAGGCGAAAGCGTGCGACTGCCGGCTTGTGCGGGTTGAACAAAGAACTCATCGAAGGCAGCGAGGTTTGCTTTTTCGGCTTCCGCGAGACTATTTGCGTACTGCTGACGGTAACCCGCCCAAAACCTGGGAAGGCTCTCGTGGTTTGCACCTGCGTCGAAGTCTTTCCAGTTTTCTTCTTCGTCGAAGAAGGGCATGCGCTCGAGCCA
>CBINHQ010000063.1:0-9027 GCA_966250475.1 uncultured Chitinophagaceae bacterium | reverse complement strand
CGTTCCTACGCAAAAACCTTTGCGTCCATTGTCAGATTCGATGGTGATGAGGCCCGGTGTGAATGAAGGATGGACAATCGATCCGGAAATTCCGCTAACCTACCAGGTCCTGAAGAAGCATCCTTACTTTGGTTTCAATTCTGTACCGGTTGTAATCAATGCGGGTTTGAAGAAGTTTGAAGGAAAGGAATTGTTGTTTTATGTTATCATTGGCTACCTTCTTGTGTTTGCCTTGCTGAAGGAAGCGTTTCCAAAATATCTCAGCGATCTCTTCAGGCTGTTCTTCCGTACAACGATGAAGCAGCGGCAGATCAGGGATCAGTTGGTGCAGACTCCTCTGCCTTCTCTTTTGTTCAATGGATTCTTTGCCGTCAGCGCCGGGCTGTACATCAACATCCTTCTACATTATTATGATGTGAGTCCGCTCGACAATTTCTGGCTGATGTTTTTCTATTGCTGTCTCGGGCTGATCACGATTTATTTAGTGAAGTTTCTCGGTTTAAAGGTCACCGGCTGGCTGCTTAATGTGTCCGAGGCGGCCAATGCGTACATCTTTGTGGTGTTCATCATCAACAAGGTGATCGGCATCTTTCTCCTTCCGTTCCTGGTGGTACTCTCTTTCACGCAGGGCACATCCTTCAAGGTTTTTCTCGTGATCAGTTGGTGCGGGCTCGGGTTGTTAATAATTTACAGGTTTCTCCTTACGTTTATATCAATTCGTAATTTGGTCAGGTTCAACCTTTTTCACTTCCTGATTTATTTGCTGGCCTTCGAAATTGCGCCGCTATTGCTGGTTTACAAGCTGTTACTTTTCTTTTTTCGCTAGAACATAGTTACCTTTGCACACAAATTGCCTGGCTGTATTGATTAAATGCGGTGAAGGTGAATCTACCACCATGAGCATGAAAAAAATCCTGATTACCCAACCACGTCCGGAAAGCGATAAGTCGCCGTACTTTGAGCTTTCAAGGAAGTATAATGTATCCCTGGATTTTCAGCCATTCATTCGGTTGGAAGGTATTCCTGCGCGGGAGTTTCGTAAGCAGAAAGTGGAGATATCCAATTACACTGGCGTGATCTTCACCAGCAGAAATGCCATTGATCATTTCTTCCGCACATGCGAAGAAATGAAAGTGAGCGTCTCGCAGGATACAAAGTACTTCTGCATTACTGAGGCTGTGGCCCTTTATCTGCAAAAGTTCATCCTTTACAGAAAGCGCAAGGTATTCTATGGAGCCGATGGTACTAATAAGAGCATGTTCGATGTGATAAACAAGCACAAGAACAATGAAAAGTTCTTATACGTCTGCTCCGAGAACCAGCAGGATAATGAAATTGTAACATGGCTCAAGGCAAATGAATGCGAGTACGCCCTTGCTTTCATGTATCGTACACAGAGCACGGACGTAAAGCAGATTCTCAGCAAGAATGACTACGATGTAATTTGCTTCTTTACTCCAAGCGGCGTAAAGAGTCTCTTCGATAATCTTCCGAAATACAAGCAAAACGGTACTGTTATCGGCGCCTTTGGTAACAACACCACAAAGGCCGCTGAAGAAGCTGGTTTGAAACTCGTGATCAAGGCTCCCCTGCCCCAGGCTCCCAGCATGGTGGCTGCATTGGAGCAGTATTTGTCAGGTAAATTGAAATAAACAGTAGCTGGTTGGTTAATTAGCTAATTAGCTAATTTGCTAATTAACATGAATCGTCTTTCTTCTGAAACCAGCCCGTATCTCCTTCAACACGCGAATAATCCCGTGGATTGGTATCCCTGGGGTGATGAAGCCCTCGAGCGTGCGCGCACGGAGAATAAGCCCATATTGGTAAGCATTGGTTATGCTGCCTGTCACTGGTGCCATGTGATGGAGCGCGAAAGCTTCGAGAACGAAGCCACCGCCGCGGTGATGAATGAACATTTCATCAACATCAAGATTGACCGCGAAGAACGACCAGATCTCGACCATATCTATATGGATGCAGTGCAGGCAATGACAGGAAGCGGCGGATGGCCCCTGAATGTATTCCTCACTCCCGATGGCAAGCCTTTTTATGGCGGAACCTATTTCCCTCCCATCCGCATGCACAATCGCCCCTCTTGGGAAGAAGTGTTGATGAGTGTGTCGCGCACTTTTAAAGAGAAGCGCAACGAGATCGACGCGCAGGCTGAAAATCTCACCGCGCACCTTCTTCTTGCAAATGATCCTTCGCATCAGCTTGCCGGCGGGGATGATTTCTTTTCCATGCAGACGATTGAGGAAGCAAAGCAAAACATATTGAAGTCGGCCGACACTATGCTTGGTGGCTTTGGCAATGCACCTAAATTTCCGCAGACCTTCAGCATTGCATTCTTACTTCGAAACCATTTCGTGAACCTTCCCGGAGATTCAGCTCAGGGTAAATCGAATGTAGAGGAGGCTGGCTTGAAACAAGCCTTACTAAGCCTCGATAAGATGATCGATGGAGGCATCTACGATCAGTTGGGTGGTGGCTTCGCCCGCTATTCAACCGATGCCGAATGGCTGGCACCTCATTTTGAAAAAATGCTTTACGATAATGCATTGTTGGTGGATACCCTTGCAGAGGCGTACAGTCTAACAGGAAGCGAAGAATATAGAAGAGTGATCTCTCAGACCATGGAGTTTGTCGAACGTGAGTTGATGCATCCCGAAGGTGGATTCTATTCTGCCCTGGATGCAGACAGCGAAGGAGAGGAGGGGAGGTTCTATGTCTGGAAGCTGGAGGAAGTGAAGGAAGCCCTGGGGAATGATTGGAAGCCGTTTGCTGAATATTATGATGTAACCGAAGGTGGCAACTGGGAGGGTACAAACATTCTTCGGGTGAAGAAGCGGCTCGAGGAATTTTCAACGGAGAAAGGACACGATAAGGATAAGTTAGCATCACAACTGGAAAAAGGCAGGAAGAAGTTGATGGAGGTCCGTTCCCAAAGGATTCGGCCCTTGCTTGATGATAAGCAACTGCTCGGATGGAACGCACTCATGAACTCGGCCTGCACGAGGGCATATGCGGCGATTGGAGATGAGCGCTATCTTGAATTGGCGGAGCGCAATATGAATTTCATTCTGGATAATTTTTTGAAGGCGGGAGTTTTTCGCCACACATGGAAGGATGGGGTGGCAAAATATCCTGCCTTCCTGGATGATCATGCTTTCTTAATTAGGGCCCTCATTCATCTGCAGGAGGTAACCGGTGAACGGTCATGGCTCACGAAGGCATTGGAAATTGCAAGAACTGTGATCGCCCAGTTCAGCGATGAGGACTCGCAGTTGTTTTATTATACCCCTATCGGGCAGAAGGATGTCATACTGCGGAAGAAAGAGATTTACGACGGAGCCTTGCCGTCAGGGAATGCTGTGATGGCGGCCAACCTTTACCGGCTGTCCATTTATTTCGATCTCCCTGAGTGGAGGGAGCGGAGCATGGGGATGGTGAAGGGGCTGGGCAGAGCCATTGCGAAGTACCCCACTTCCTTTGGGGTGTGGGCAAGCTTATTGCAGGAAATGGTAGCTGGAACTTATGAAATAGCGGTCGTGGGGAAGGATCATGAACAATTAATGGGCGAACTTCATCGTTTATATCTTCCGCACAAGGTGTTGATGGGTTCGGAAACTGGGGATGATGAGTTTCCATTATTGAGGCATAAGAATTCAGCGGATCGTGCATTTATTTTTTTGTGCAGGAATTATTCATGCGAACAACCAGTTGTAACAATTTCTCGATTTATATCACTGATAAACAATGATGAAGCAAGGAATTAATTTCATCATAATACAATAAAAGGAAGGCGTAAATCGTTTGAAATTTTACTGCGTAAAAACCGATTTGTTTTAAAAAAAATAAATAGTAACGTTGTGCTGACGAATAAACCAAAATATTATATTTGCCCAATACCCTTTAAGTGTATGAAAATGAAGAACCCTAACTACACCCTGCTCGCAGCCGTTTGCATGTTGATGCTTTCTGGTTGTGGAATACTGGGAAAAAAGAATAAAGGCGGCGCCTTGCCGAATGACGGCCAGGTGCATGGGATCTCTCCGGGTAGTAAGTATACATTGCCCAAACCTCCGGGCATGGTATACATTCCCCAGGGTACATTCCATATGGGCCCCAGCGATGAGGACCCTGCGTATGCCTTTAGCTCTCGTAATCGCTCCGTATCCATTAGTGGATTCTGGATGGATGCTACAGAGATCACCAATAATGAATACAGACAATTTGTATTCTGGGTTCGTGACTCCGTTGCCGCCAGAAAACTTAACTACGTAAAGGCCGGAGCTGATGGTATCGAGTATGTTGACTGGGAAAAGATGAAGACCTTCAAGTGGGATGATCCCAAGTCTATCGAGGCGCTTGGTCAGACTGATCTGATCCTTGCTCCGGATGACAGGATCTTCGGCAAGAAGGAAATCGATCCCACGAAGCTGGTTTACCATTCAGAAGTATTTGATCTGAAGGAAGCTGCTCAACGCCACAACGAGGGTATCAAACGTTCAAAATTCATCATTAAGAAAGACGTTCAAATCTATCCCGATACGCTCGTATGGATTCGCGACTTCGCTTATTCATATAATGAGCCGATGACCAAGCGTTATTTCTCTCACCCCGCCTTCGGTAACTACCCTGTAGTGGGTGTTAACTGGAAACAGGCTGTAGCTTTCTCTGAATGGAGAACGCATTACCTGAATTCATGGCTGGAAGGAAAGAAACGCGTTCAGGAGTCAGACTTCCGCCTGCCTACAGAAGCGCAGTGGGAGTATGCGGCAAGAGGCGGACGTTCACAGTCTATGTTCCCCTGGGGTAACTATTACCTCCGTAATAAGAAGGGTTGTTTGATGGCCAACTTCAAACCCGGCCGTGGTAACTACCCTGAAGATGGCGGATTCTACACTGTTCGTGCCGATGCTTACTGGCCAAACGACTTCGGTCTGTATTGTATGTCGGGTAACGTGGCAGAATGGACTTCATCCATCTTCTACGAAGGACGTAACAACTTCCAGCATGATATGAACCCTGATGTTCGCTGGAATGCTAAGGAGACAGATCTTCCGCTCATGAAACGTAAAATAATCCGTGGAGGAAGCTGGAAAGATGTGGGCTATTATCTGCAGACAGGTACAAGCACTTACGAGTACCAGGATTCAGCTAAATCGTACATCGGATTCCGCAATGTCATTGACTTGCCAGCAGCTCCACAAAAGGGTCGTCGCAGAGGATAATTAGTTAATTAGAGGTTCTCTGCGACCTCTTTTTCTTTTTGAAAGCAATTTTTCTTTTTTCTTATCGTTTTTTCTAAAATTTAATAATCTATTAAACGAACCCGTTATGCTTTTCTTTAAAACCTCGAAAGGTCAGGTAGTTCTCAACTTTCTCTTCAGCTTCTTTGCAGCGGTGGTAATCTTCGCCGCGATGATGAAAATCCTTCACTGGAAGGGCGCCGACCAGGCGATCATGGTGGGACTGATTTCTGAAGCTGTCGTGTTCCTCGTTATGGCCTTTCTCGTGCCTCCTCCTGAAGAGCCGCATTGGCAGCGTTATTTCCCCAACATCAACGAACACCCCGATGTGGAGAAAGCACGTACAGGTAAATTCGAAGTTACTCCTCTCGCTCTCGGTAACAGCGGCGGCAACCCTGCCCTTACCAAGATGGAAGATATGCTCCGCGAAGCGGATATCACTCCTGCGAACCTCGGTCGCCTGAGTGAAAATTTCAAGAAATTAGGCGGTACAGTTGATAAGATGTCTGACATCACTGACGTGGTGGCTGCAACTGGTGACTATACAGCAAAGACTCGTGAGGCTGCAAATGCCCTCGGTACCATGAAGGACGCTTACCTCGGAGCTGCTAGCAGCATCCAGCACTTCAACCAGGCTGCAGAAGGAACAAAGCAATTCCACGAGCAGGTGCAGGTACTTACAAAGAACCTCGCTTCCCTCAATACTATTTATGAGCTCGAGCTGCAGGATACAAACAATCACCTGAAGGCTATGAACAAATTCTACTCTAACCTTACAGAAGCTTCTGAAGCTATGCAGGGCAGCGTGGAAGATGCGAAGAAAGCACAGGATCAGATCGCTATCCTTGCAAATAACCTTGGACGCCTCAACAGCATCTACGGCAATATGCTCAGCGCAATGCAGGGTCGCAGCTAATAACTAACAGTTCGTTTAATACTGAATCCGATATCCTAGATTGAAAGGTCACCATTTTCATTTATAAAAAACCAATTTAAACATCATGGCTTTACCTCGTGAGCCCCGGCAGAAGATGATCAATATGATGTACCTCGTTCTAACGGCCCTGTTGGCGTTGAACGTGTCTGCCGAGATATTGAATGCCTTCAAGACAGTAAGAGCGAGTCTTGAAACAACCAATGCCACAGTCAATCACTCCACGGAGACTATCATGAAGTCGCTGGAGGATAAGAAGAAAGATCCTACCACTGCAGTAAAGGCTACCGAATGGGAACCAAGAGCCGCACAGGTAGTTACCCTAAGCAAGGGAATGTACGATTACATTGAATCACTCAAGAACCAGATCATAACCGAAGCTGATGGTGATCCTAAAGATCCTAACAAGAAGTTCAAGGAAAGTGACCAGGAAACTGCAACCCGCATCATGGTTACCAAAGGTGCAGGTAAAGAACTTCTGAAGAGGCTCGGTGAATACAAGAACGCTGTTCTTGCCGTTCACCCCGAACTGAAGGAAAAGTTTGAAGGAAGTCTTCCAATCAACCTCCAGATGCCGGTTACACAGTCTTCAAAGGCTAACAAGACCTGGGAAGCTGCTTACTTCAACATGGTTCCCACAGTGGCTGCCCTTACTATTCTCAGTAAATTTCAGAACGACGTAAAGACAACTGAAAACCGCCTCGTGCAGGAATGTCACAACAAGGTGGGTGAGGTTGTAGTTCGTTATGATACTTATAAGGCAATCATCGGCCAGAATTCAACCTACCTCATGCCTGGACAGGAACTTGAGATCACAGCAGGTGTGGGCGCCTTCAGTAAATCAGCCCTTCCGCAGATCACTATTGGCGGCGAAAATGTTCCTCTCGGTGAGGACGGAGCCGCTCATAAGAAGATGCAGGCAGGTGCGATTGGTGAACGGTCTGTTCCTGTAAGGATCACTTACAAGGATCAGGATGGTAAAGACCAGGTAATTGAAGAAACAGTTAAGTATACAGTTGGACAGGCTAATGCCTCCATTGCCCTCGATAAGATGAACGTATTGTACATCGGTGTGGACAATCCTGTTACTATCGCTGCCAGCGGTGGCGGTGATGATAAGATTCAGGTTTCCATGACAGGTGGTGGCGGTAGCATGAAGCGTGTAGGAAATGGTAAGTGGATTGCCCGTGTTGGTACTGTTACCGACGATTGCAAGATCACTGTTTCAGTAGATGGAAAAGTTGCAGGTGTGTCCCAGTTCCGCGTTCGTACCAGTCCTCAGGCTCAGGCCTATGTGGGTGGTCAGCCCAGCGGTGCCAGCCCTTCTGCCGGTGCGTTCAGAGCACAGGGTGGTGTAGGTGCCGGTATTAAGGACTTCCCCTTCGAACTTTCTTACGAGGTTGTAAGCTTCACATTTACAGTTGATACCGACGAAGGTGATATCGTTTCTGTACCTGTTACAGGAAATGCTTTCCAGGGAGCTGTAAGAAGAGCGATCGATCAACACGTAAAAGCCGGAAAACTCGTTACTATAGATAACATCAGGGTCAGGGGACCGGATGGAAGAACAACACCCGCACCTTCCCTGATCTATTATATTAAATAAGGTATTCATGAAAAATGTATTTGTAAAGACCGGTTTGTTTCTCTTCGCCACAGTTTTGCTGGCGAGTGAAGCAGATGCACAGAGAACCGGAAGCAGAAGAAGGACGGCGCCGACAAGTACGGAGGAGCCCACGCAGCAGCAGAATAATAACCAGCCTCCTGGTTATGATCCCTACGGTGGTCTTCCCATCACAGTAGACTCTTCGGGTATGAACGATACCATCGTGCGTAAATCGTTGAGAAACGATAACGCTTACGATAAGAGCGCTGTTGCCGGTCTTACCCCGCTTACCTATGAGCACCTCAGGCATGATGACGCCTTGTATGCACATAAAGTATGGCGTGAACTCGACCTTCGTGAAAAGCTCAACCAGACATTCCGCTACGACGCGACGGATGATAACGGTAGCCAGATCTTCATCAACATCCTGATGAGGGCCATCACTACCGGACAGGTTACAGCTTTCTCCGATGAGCGCTTCACCATGCCGATGAGCATTGCCGACATTCAGCAATTGACTGTTGGTAGAGCGGATACAACTCCGGTTTACTCTACAACCGACATCAATAAGATCGAAGGTTATAAAGTAACTCGTGCGAGTTTCGACCCCAACTCAGTGGCTAAGCTTCGTCTGAAAGAAGAGTGGGTATTCGACCGCGAAGCGAGCAGAATGTTCGTGCGCATCCTCGGTATCGCAGCCCTCAAGACTGAATACCTTCCTAACGGAGATGAACGCGGTAGCTCTATCATGTTCTGGGTTTACTATCCAGACCTTCGCCCGATCCTTGCCAAGGCAGAAGTTTACAATCCCAAGAACATGGGACGTGGACGTATGACCTGGGAAGAACTCTTCGAAAGCCGTATGTTCAGCAGCTACATTGTCAGATCAACCATCGACAATCCAGGCAACAAAAACATCCGCGCTTACGTGAAAGATGATATCCTCGCCCTCCTCGAAGGAGAGAATGTGAAGGAAAAGATCTTCAATTTCGAACAGGATCTTTGGTCGTATTAAATAGGAGAGAAAATTTTAATATGAAAAGACTGCCGAATGGTGGTCTTTTTTTGTGTATAATCGTTTATATCGTTGACTGTTGACCGTATACCGTTGACCGTGAACGAACCAATGTACTATACCAATTTCCAATTTTAATCACAGATGGTATTGGTCTACCACGCAAAAACGGTATACGGTATGCGGTCAACGGTCAACGACATAAACGATTATACACAAA
>CBINHQ010000062.1:0-9577 GCA_966250475.1 uncultured Chitinophagaceae bacterium | reverse complement strand
CTGTAACCATTACAGTGAATGTGACCGGTGCAATAACACAGGTGCTCACGCATACCATTAACACCGGTACCCTTGCATCTGACGCAACGATTGACGTGCCAATGCCAACGACGCTGGATATGACCACACCTGGAGTGTACACCTTCGATGCGCACACTACCATGACTGGTGACACAAACCCTGCAGATGATGCGATGGCTACCACGGAAAGGACGAAGCAACTCGTGAACGCAGGAATTGCGGTCGTTACACCAGATTCAAAATGCGTTTCCGGCCAGGGTGATATTGTGCTTTCAACAGATGGATCAGAGCTTGGCTTTGCATCGCTGCAATGGCAACAGAGCACAACAACGGGAACTGGCTTTACAGATATTCCCGGTGCTACAACAGTGCCGTATACACTTCCTGCATCTCCAACGCAGAACATGTACTACCGCCTGGTTGCTACTTGCGGAACATCTACAGCAACATCTCCTGAAGCGTTCCTCACAATCAATAACCCTGAACTGATCTCTACAACTCCTGGCTCACGTTGTGGACCCGGTGAAGTAACGCTTAATGCAACAAGCGCTCCTGGTACGAACATCAATTGGTATGATGCTCCAACAGGAGGTATGCCAATTGCTACGGGCCCAACCTTCATTACTCCAACACTTACCAACACTACTACATATTATGTGGCGGCTGCTACAGGAAGCGGTGGTGTGGCATCAACAGGACTGGCAAATGCTATTTCCACTTCAGGTTATACACTCGAGGCAGGTCTCTTCTTCGACGCTGTGACTGACTTCACGCTCGAAGGTGTGTACGTGTATCCAATGGGTACAGGTGCGGGAACTGTTACCATCGCTCTTCAATCACCAAGTAATACTATACTTCAGCAGACTGTGGTAAACCTTACAGGCTCGGGTTCACCTTATGTGAAGACATACGTGCCGCTTAACTTCAACATTACAGCCGGAACCGGTTATACCCTGATAATGGTTGAAAGAACTGGCGGTGTAAGCGGTCTCATCCGCGAATCCGGTTCAGGATGGGGTAGTTACCCAATCACATTGCCTGGTGTCGTTAACATTACTAATGGCCAGTGCTGCTCTCCAGGCACTACCAGCACATCTTATTACTATTTCTACGACTGGCAGATTAGCATGGGTTGCGAATCTATTCGTGAAGCAGTGACTGCAACAATTACAAACGCAGCACCAATTGAAGTAGCCCAGGACACAGTGGTTTGTAACAATGCGACAACGGAACTGTCAGTAGTTTCAAATCTTTCTGATTATACATCATATGTATGGTCACCAGCAGTTGGTCTCTATACCGATGCAGCCGCTACCATTCCTTATGCAGGCGGCAGTGCAACCACAGTATATGTGAAGACTGCAACACAGGGTGAACACAAGTATTATATTGATGCGACAAATACAGTTTCAGGATGCGCAAACATTGATTCGGTTACTGTAACTGTATTGCCTGCAAGTCTTGATATTACTGCAACGCAGGATGAGGTTTGCGGCGGAGAAAATACCATCCTTTCTATTGCCGATGGTCCTTATGGAACAAACCTGCAATGGCTTTCCTCTACGGATGGTGTTACGTACACTCCGATAGCTGGCGCTACAGGTTTAACCTATACTACAGACCCGCTTCCTGATACCACTTACTTCATGCTGGAGATCAGAAACGGTGCAGGAGTTGTTTGTCTGCAACCAACATTTACGGTGAACGTAAACAATCCTGAAGTGCTTACCACCACTCCGGCTGTAAGTTGTAGTCCAGGCTCGCTTACTCTTGAAGCTACCAGCACACCGGGTACCAGCCTTGTTTGGTACGATACACCGACAGGTGGCACCTCGCTTGGTGTGGGTAATACATTCGTTACACCGCCGATCACTAATACTACTACTTATTATGTTTCGGCCAGTTCGGCAGGTGGTATGCAGGTGACAGGTATGCCTGCGGCTTTACCTACAGCTACACAAGGCGCGGGTACTACCAACTACGGCCTGGTGTTTGACGCGCTCTCGCCATTTACGCTCCAAACCGTAACGATCTATCCTACATCTTCTACTCCCGGTTTGGCCGGTACTGTAACGATCGATGTAGTAGATGCATCTAACACTATATTACATTCGGCAACAGTGCCTGTAATTGGTAACCCTGCCGCTTCGGCAACCGCGCAGGTTGTTACACTCAACTTCGACATCCAGCCTGGCACAAATCTTAAGCTCAGGCCTGGGGCAAGAAGCACTGGCATCAGTGGTCTGCTGTTTGAGCCTTCTGCTTCCGCACCGGGTGGAAACTATGGCTATCCATATGTGATACCTGGCGTGTTGTCAATCAATACGAGTACGCTTACTGCGCCTCCGACAAATACGGCAAGACCCGACCTCTACTATTACTTCTATAACTGGGTAATTGGTTCAGGTTGTGAATCACCTCGCGTACCGGTTACTGCAACCATCGCTGCACCTGAGCTTACCGTTCAGCAGGATACCACAGTATGTAATGATGCAATCACCATGCTGTCGGTAACTTCAGATCTGTCGAACTTCGACTCATATATCTGGACACCTTCAACAGGGCTCTACACTGATGCTGCTGCAACCGTTCCGTATACCGGTGGCTCTGCAACTACAGTTTATGCAAGAACAACTGCAGAAGGTCTGCATAAATATTTCATTAACGCTACCAACAGCGTTTCAAATTGCGCTAACATCGATTCAGTAAGCGTGACCGTGCTGCCGTCGAGCCTGACAATTTCTGCTACGAAGACCGAAATATGCCAGAGCGGTGAAACGATACTGTCGATCCCTGAAGGAGATTACAGCAGTGCGCTGCAATGGTATTCTTCAACAGATGGCGTAACGTATACATTGATCCCAGGGGCAACTACAGCGACATATGCTACTCCGACGATCACCACTACCACTCATTATAAAGTGGAAGTGACAAACAGTGCTGGTGTAGTCTGCCTTGCACCAACAATCACAATCAACGTGGGCACACCAACTGTGACAAGCACTACCGATGCTACACGTTGCGGTCCTGGTACGGTTACTCTCGGTGCAACAATGGATCCGGCATGGGCTACGCTCAACTGGTACGAGCAGGCTACAGGAGGAACACCGATTGCTACCGGTACATCGTTCACAACTCCAACGTTGACTAACACAACTACATATTATGTAGGTGCGTCAACAGGAGGCGGAGGTGTTGTATCGGCCGGTCTTGCAAATGCAATCTCAACTTCAGGATATACACTCGAAGCAGGATTGTTCTTCGATGCGCTTTCTGACTTCACTCTTGAAGGTGTGTATGTGTACCCAACTGGTACAGGTGCAGGTACTGCTACCATTGCACTTCAGACCACAGGTGGTACTACTCTACAATCAGCTGTAGTCCCTCTGGTTGGTACAGGTACTCCACACGTGAAGACCTATGTACCACTGAACTTCAGCGTAACAACCGGTACTGATTACAGACTCGTGATGCTTACCAGAGATGGCGGCGTGAGTGGTCTCATCCGTGAATCCGGTTCAGGATGGGGTTCATATCCCGTGACTACGCCTGGTATACTCACCATCACAAGTGGTAAGTGCTGCCCCGATGCAACAAGTACATCTTATTATTATTTCTACGACTGGCAGGTAAGTGCAGGTTGTGAATCAACCCGCATACCTGTTACCGCAACTGTAACACCAGCTCCTGCATTCGCAGTGGTAACTGACACACTCGTGTGCAGCAACGCCATCGTGCCGCTGTCTGTTACAACGAATGTTGCGGATTATGATTCATATACATGGACTCCGATGACCGGTCTCTATACTGACCCGGCCGCTACGGTTCCATACACTGGTGGCAGCGCATCCACTGTTTATGCAAGGAGCGCAACCGCCGGAGTTAACAAGTATTACATCGACGCGTTGAACACTACTTCGAACTGTGCGAACATCGACTCAGTGACAGTGACGGTGCTGGCCGACGACATCCAGCTCGAAGCTACAAGGGCGCAGATCTGCGGTAGCGGAAGCACAACCATTTCACTTCCTGAAGGAAATTATGGTGATGCTACCTATCAATGGCTCACCTCTACAGATGGTGTGGCTTATTCACCGATCGCAGGTGCAACCACCGATACTTACAACACGCCAGTGCTTACAGCAAATACTTATTACAAAGTCGAGATCAAGGTTAATGGAACTGTTCTTTGTGCTGAACCGACAATCCTGATTGCTGTGGGTCTTCCTGAAATGATCTCTACTACATCGGCCACACGCTGCGATCCAGGTTCGGTTACGCTCGAGGCGGAAGCTGGTCCTGCCGGCGCAGTTGTGAACTGGTATGAAAATGCAACAGGCGGAACGCCGATTGCTACTGGTAATACATTTACCACACCTTCACTCCCGGCAACAACTACATACTATGCCTCGGCAGCGTTTGGTTACTCCACTTACACTGCAGGCAGACTTGCTCCTGCGAGCCCGACTAACCTCTCGGCTTCACCGCGTGGTATCAGGTTCACTGCTAATCTGCCAGTGCATCTGGAGAGTGTGACTGTATTCTCTACAGCCGCAGATCCCGGTGATGGTGTAATCGAATTGCACAGCAATACCGGTGCACTCCTCGCCGGACCCGTGAATGTAAGCTGGGGCGGTGGCGGATCAACCGCTAACCCGGTTCCATACGTATTGCCACTCGGATTTGATGTACCTGCAGGTACCGAACACAGACTCCTGCTCATGACACGTACAGGTGGTGGTATTGCTTATGAGACTTCGAACATTTCCGGTACATGGGCTAACTACTCTTCACCCGGTGGTGAGATCGATATCATATCGAGCCTTACTTCGGCTACCGGTACATCTACAACAGCGTACTACTATTTCTACGACTGGAAGATCACTACCGGTTGCGAATCTGCCCGCGTGCCTGTTGATGCCATCATCAACGGAACGATCGTGGTTGATGCAGCGCCAATCGACATGACGCTTTGTGAAGAAGGCCAACCAATAGTACTCTCTGTATCCGCAACAGGTGCGATCTCAGATTACCAATGGAGGAAAGATGGAATTCCAATTCCTGGTGCGACATCAGATACATACACCATTCCAAGCGTATCACTTGCTGATGCTGGTGACTACGATGTAATCGTGAACGGACCTTGTGCGACAGTTTACTCGGATACTGCAACAATTGTATTTACAGATCCAACTGTCGTAACCTCTGACCCTGTTGCTCAGGAAGCTTGTCCGGGTGCGAATGTGACCTTCACAGCCGCAGCTACTGGCTCAGGATCTCTGGGTTATCAATGGAGGAAAGATGGAGTGCCAATTACCGGCGCTTACGACGCAACACTTACTCTGACTAACATCTCAGCTGCCGACATGGGCAACTACGATGTGATCGTAACAGGTGGATGTAATCAGGATACTTCAGCCGTTGCAATGCTTACGGTAGGAGAGGTTACATCTGTAGTTGACCAACCCGTTGCTCAGGTTGTATGTGAAGGCGGCAATGCCACATTCACTGTAACCGGTGCAGGTGAAGGTACACTCACATATCAATGGAGGAAGGCAGGCATCAACATTGCCGGAGCCACTTCATCAACATTTACAATCAATGGCGTTACAATGGGTGATGCCGGAAACTACGATGTGGTAGTTACAGGAACCTGTGGCAGCGCTATCTCAGCACTTGCAGGACTTACCGTAACTCCGGGCACATTGATTAGCGCTCAACCACAATCGCAGTCAATCTGTATCGGAAGCAGCGTTACATTCTCTGTTACCGCTTCAGGTGCAGGTCCGCTGACATACCAATGGAGAAAGAACGGTGGTGATATTGCAGGTGCTACCTCATCAAGCTATACCATTACAGGCGTAACTGCTGGTGATGTGGCTACCTACGATGTGGTGATCACCGGATCATGCGCTTCGATTACTTCCGCTGGAGCCGACCTGCTCATCAGCGCGCCAGGCTCCTGGATCGGTGTACAGAATTCGGATTGGAACAATGCCGCTAACTGGTGCGGTGCAATTCCGACTTCAACTACCGATGTATTAATCCCGGCAACTGTTCCGAATATGCCAATCATCAGCTCGATTGGTCATGCGAGAAATATCACAATCGAATCCGGTGCATCTGTAACGATCAACACCGGAGGAACGCTGAATCTCTATGGTAACATTACCGGAGCCGGCATCTTCGATCCGACACTGGGTACCATTGCATTCAGGGGCGCTCTGCCGCAGACAACACCTGCGTTCACAGCAACTAACCTGACAATGAATGGCGATGGCGGATTCGAACTCTCTGGTAACACCACAGTAACCGGAACACTCACACTCACGAAAGGAAATATCACACTCGGATCTAATGACCTCGCCCTCGGCGAAGGAAGCGAAGGATCCAGCGCTTCTCACGTGATCACCAACGGCAGCGGTAATGTAGTAGTGCTCGCACTAGCAGCAGGCGATGTTAGAACAATACCTGTAGGTATCAACGCTACCAGCTACACTCCTGCAATGCTGAAGGCTAATCCTGGCCACACGACAGATGACCTGACAGTGAGAGTGACAGAACACGTGTTTGAGAACGGCACAGCCGGTGCGCAGATCTCCGAGTTCGTTGTGGATCGCACATGGCTGATCGACGAAGCACTTAACGGCGGCAGCAATGTAGACGTAACACTGCAGTGGAACGAAGGCGAAGAACTTCAGAACTTCGGAAGACTCGAAAGCTATGTGATGCAAAACGTAGCAGGAACATGGGTACCTGGTACCGAAACAATGGCAACCGGTTCTAATCCATATTTGCAGACGAAGACGAATGTGACTTCATTTGCTCCATTCGCTGTACAGACAGATCCGTTGCCGGTAGTTACACCAATCGTGTATCCGAATCCGGTAAGAGATATCCTGAATGTAATTGTGAGAACAAATGCTCCAGAAACGCTGAAAGTCGCTGTGTATGATATGAAGGGCAGACTTGTGAAGCAGCAGGTTGAATCAGTTGGATATGGCGGTTCTCAGATCCAGGTGAATGTAGCAGGAATCGCAGCTGGAGGATACATTCTGAAGATATCTACATCGACAGACAGAGAGTTCTTTGTCCGTCAGTTCATAAAGGTTAATTGATTTGGAAATTGATTTTTAGACAAATAAAATAGAACTCATACCCGAATGAAGGACTACCAGCCAGCTATCCGCTGATACTGGCTGGTAGTTACACTAAAACTATAATTGTAATGAGAAACAGTTGCTTATCATTTTTGGGAAAGGGAAAGATCGTGGTATTACTGGCGATGCTCTTTTTCGTTAACCGTGCCAGTGCACAGACCTATTGCACATCGATTCCAACGAGCGCGGCCAATGAAGAAATCACGAGTGTAACAGTTAATGGCAGCACGAGGAATTCCGACTGCTTTACTGCCGCTCCCGGCCCGGGTTCCATTGTGGGCAGGTATTCTAACTTCTATCCGGAAGGATCCCTGACGAGCGTGATTGCAGGCCTCACGGTCGACTTTTCCATTGAGATAGGCGAGTGCGACGCGCAGTCAAATGCGTTGCATGGTGTCGCAATCTGGATCGACTTCAACCAGGATGGCGACTTCACCGATCCCGATGAGCAGGTGTTTGTAGACAACGTTGGTGTAAACAATCCGCGTACTATCCTCGACAACATCACAATTCCTTCCACAGCTCTGGCGGGAACAACAGGGATGAGAATCATTCTTGCGCAGAATACATTTGGCGCGGCACTCCAGCCCTGTATGACCTATACCACAGGGGAAACGGAAGATTATCTCATCACCATCATCCCCGCGATTGATTGTATCGGTCTTACAAACGCAGGTACTTCAACAGCTAACCCGGCAACAGCATGCGTTGGTCAGACAATTACTCTGACTAACACAGGCACAGACCTTGCAATGGGACAGGAATATCAATGGGAAGTTTCCACAGATAACGGCGCAACATGGTCTGATCTTCCTGGAGCAACTGACTTCATGGTTACAACAACCCAGCCGGCAAGTGCATCTTCTTATCGCTTTAAGATCACCTGTACTTCATCCGGCGATGTGATCTACTCCACAGTGGCGCAGGTTGGCCAGCCAAACATTCTTGGCGGCATCTATACCATCAACAAGAATGAAACGAATCCGGCAAATATCTGGCCCAACGGAAATGTGTTCACAAGCTTCAACAGCGCATACGATGCCTTGAGTTGCGGTGTAAGCTCTGCAGTTAGATTCGATGTATTGCCCGGTTCCGGTCCATACAACGAGCAACTGATCATGGATGGGTTCATCCCCAATGCCTCTTCTACATTCACAATTACCTTCAACGGTAATGGAAACATCCTTACCTATAATACTACCGCCAGTGAACGCGCAGTGATCAAGATGAAGAATATCGAATACATTCGTTTCGATAATCTCGTGATTGAGCCAACTGGCGCGTCAAACGGATACGGCGTTCACCTCACAGGCGACGCGAATTTCAACATCATCAGGAATTGTACAATCAACACGAATACTACAGCTACCACAACAAACTTCGCAGGTATCGTTGTGAGTGGTTCCGAGACCGATGCCATCGGTACAGGAACAACCGGTGTGTTGAAATGCGACAACAATGAATTCCATAACAACATCATCAACGGTGGTTATTATGGTATGACCCTGGCATCTTCCTTCACTGCAGGTGCGCATGGTAACAACATCTTCCACGGTAACAAGGCAATCGACTACTACGGATATGGTATCTATGTGACAGGTACATTCGGAACGGTGGTAGATAGTAACTTCTTCAGCAGGCCAAGCCGCACTTCGGCGCCTGCTACCGTGAATGCAATCTATTTCACGGCGCAGAGTAACAGCTCTACAATTTCGAGAAACAGGATCACCAATCCTTTCGGAGGAAACCTTTCATCCTCATCGTCGTTTATTGGTATCAACTTCAACAATACCAGTGCGACGATCGGTTTGCAGAACCAGGTAATTAACAACCTCATCTATAAGATGAATGGTAACGGCGACATTACCGGTATCAACAACGCAAGCTCGGCAAATGCATGGTACATGCACAACACCGTGTCGATCGACAGCTTGAATACATCCGTGTCTCCTACAAGAGGCTTCTCACTCAGCCCCGCACCTTCAGGCGGCGGTATCGTATTCTTCAACAACCTTCTCTCGGTTACAAGAAACGGTCCCGGTGCAAAGTATGCGATTTACCTGGCAGGCTTGCAACTGAGCAGTGATTACAACAACTATTATCGCAGTGTAACCGGAGGTACCGGGGCATTGGGATACTATACTACAGACCGCGTCTCACTTGGCGAATGGCAGTCAGCCACCGGCCTCGACGTAAATTCAGTTAATGCAGCTCCTGTATTCACCAATCCGAATGACGGTATCGCAGGATACACTCCAGGCAACGGCGGTTTGAACGACCGCGGTTTGTTCATTGGTATTGGGCAGGACATCCTCGGTGTAGCCAGGCCCTTCGTGAATCCAGACATCGGTGCGTTTGAGTTCAATCCTCCTGGTTGTGCTATTCCTGTTGTGAAT
>CBINHQ010000061.1:0-9617 GCA_966250475.1 uncultured Chitinophagaceae bacterium | reverse complement strand
TTGTGCATTCTCACCAGCTCCTTGTAAAGTGATTTGGGTGTGGAACCTGTGGCGAGTCCAAGCACGCAAGTCTGTTTCTTCTTCTGTTTCTCGCGGATCAGATCGGCGACCATTTTTGCGACGAAGAGCGAACCTTCGTTGAGATCAGGAAGTATTTTGATGGGAATTTTTTCAAAACTGTCGGTAAGATCGAGAGAGGTGGTCCTTTTAGCCATGTATGAAATTTTCGAATCCCAAATATAACCTCTATTCAGCAATAGGCTGCCCGCATAAACCCGCAAACATCAGCCTACAGACTGAATCCGCAATGTATGCTGGTCAAAATCCAATAGTTTTGTTGCACCATGGACAACAAGGCAATCATCGAACGGTTTTATTCTGCGTTCCAGCAGCTCGATTACAAGACAATGAACGATTGTTATAGTGAAGACATCATCTTTAGCGATCCGGTGTTTCAGATTTTGAAGGGCGATGAAGTGAGGAGCATGTGGGAAATGCTTTGCACCAGGGCGAGAGATTTGTCGCTTGAGTATTCAAACATACAATTGCTCGATGAGGAGTATGCAACTTGTAACTGGGTTGCGACTTACACATTTTCCCGCACAGGCAGGAGGGTGGTCAACAAGGTGAAGGCATACATGCGTATCAAAGACGGAAAGATAATCGAGCATAGTGATGCATTCAGGTTAAGCACATGGATTGGTCAGGCGCTTGGAATGAAGGGCGTATTGCTGGGTTGGACGGGTGTAATGAAACGAAAGGTTCAGCGGAATGCTATCAAAGGCCTGAGAGATTTCATGGGTTCATCGCATTAACACCGGCGATTGACCTTGCAAGCCAGAGATACTCCGTAATAAAATTGTGAATCGCATTCTCGAAGGAAGCCTCGAGCAGTTCTCCCTCTTCGCTGAATTTCCTGTCCACCTGCGGCACAACAAGCAGGTAGGGCGAAGCAATGCCAAACAATGCCGGCACGAGAAGCAGTAATTGCTGCGATGCTCTCACTCCGCCCAACGCACCAGGCGAGGCAGTGACGATGCCGAAGGGTTTGTGATGTTGTTTTGGAAAATGATCTAAAAGATTCTTCATCGCGGGAGCATAGCTGCCGTTGTATTCGGGGGTGACGAGAATGAAGCCGTCTGCGTCGAAAATTCTTTTGCTGAGCTCCTTGAATTCCTCGGGTGTGTTTTCAACAGAGGTAAATACTTTGTGAATGGGAGGGAGGTGAGTCCATTCGGCCATATCGATTAATCCGGCATCGATGTCTTCGATGGCGTTCAATCTTGCGAGGAGATTTTTTGCCACGCGTTTGGTGTTGCCGTTTGTTCTGGAGCTACCGGAGATTATTTCGAGTTTCATTTGGTCGGCCTTTTAAGTTTGGGGTTTGGTGTTTGAAGTTTGGTTTAAGAGTTTAAAAGTTTAAGAGTTTAATTGGAGCCTTTGAATCCAAGTCTCTCATCTCTCATCTCTCATCCCACATCTGTTTAATGGTTTTCTTTTAATTTCGGTTACAAACATAAACAATGCTCACACGCAGAAAGTTCATTACTCTCACGGCTGCAGGTGCGGCTGGGGCCACTATTGGATCTTCCCTAAAAGCTTCCGCTGCAAATCTACGCGTCACCGGCAAACCCATCGTCATTTCAACCTGGGATGCAGGCCTTGCCGCGAACAAAAGCGCCTGGGAAGTGTTGTCCGCCTCCGGTCGCGCACTTGATGCGGTGGAGGCTGGCGTTAAGATCACCGAAGCCTCGCAGAATTGCTGCGTGGGACTTAGCGCTAATCCCGACCGAGATGGATTCGTTACGCTCGATGCCTGCATCATGGACGATCAATTCAATTGCGGTAGTGTGGCATTTCTCGAGAGAATCAAGCACCCGATCTCGGTGGCGAGAAGGGTGATGGAGAAGACTCCTCACGTGATGCTCGTTGGAAGTGGCGCGCAGGACTTCGCCGTTGCCGAAGGCTTTCCCCTCGAGAGTGGTGAACTTTCTGGGAATGCGAAGAAGGCTTACGAGCAATGGCTGAAGAAATCGGAATACAAACCAATCATCAATGTAGAGAACAAAGGGCATGGGCCATTTGCTCCATCCAGGTTGGAGAATGGTGAATGGAATCATGATACGATCGGGATGCTGGCGATGGACAGCAATGGCAACCTAAGCGGAGCATGCAGCACGAGCGGAATGGGATTCAAGATGCGCGGAAGACTTGGCGATTCGCCGATCATTGGCGCGGGGCTGTATGTCGATAACGAAGTAGGCGCTTGTACCGCAACAGGACAAGGCGAAGAAGTGATTCGCATTGCGGGTTCACATACAGTGGTGGAGATGATGCGGCAGGGAATGAATCCCGAGGAGGCATGCAAAGCTGCGATCGAGAGGATCGCGAGAATAAAGAGGTCGAAGTTCAAAGACATACAGGTTTGTTTTCTCGCAATAAATAACAAAGGTGATTACGGTGCGTTTGCGCTTCAGAAAGGTTTCAGCTTCGCTGTGAAGTCGAATACTGAAGAGAAATTGCATGCTTCGAAAAGCCTGTATTGAGAATTTGAAATAAACTGACTGCAATGGAACAATTCCATATCGAGATAGCCACGACAGATTTTCCAACCACACAAAGCGCTGTGGAAGGCGGCGCGCACCGGATAGAGCTCTGCGCAAACCTTGCCGAGGGTGGCACCACACCTTCATTTGGCATGTTGAAGCATTGCCGGGAAAAATTCCAGGTGGAATTGTACCCGATGATAAGACCGCGTGGTGGTGATTTTTTTTACACAGAAGAAGAATTCAAATTGATGCTGGATGATGCCAAGCTTTGCAAACAACTCGGTTGCGATGGCATCGTGACGGGATTCCTGAATCGCGACGGTTCGATCGACGTGCAAAGAACATCGAAGATCGTGGAGGCGGTGTATCCGCTAGGCGTGACGTTTCATCGTGCATTCGATCGCTGCCGCGATCCTTTCCAGGCGATGGAGCAATTGATTGAGATAGGTTGCGAACGAATTCTCACTTCGGGGCAGAAGCCAAATGCATTGGATGGTGCGCCGCTGATTGGGAAGCTGAATGAGAAGGCGGATCATCGGATTATCATCATGCCCGGAGCAGGGGTGAATGTGGAAACGATTGGGAGGATAAGAGAGATCACGGGCTGTGTGGAGTTTCATGCTTCGCTGCGGACGACGAGGAAATCGGAGATGGAGTTTGTGCATCCGGAGTTTGCGGGATCGAATGAGAGTTATACAAATAATGCAATAGATCCCGATGAGGTGAGGAGATTAATTAGTCAATTAGTTAATTAGCTAATTAGGTAATTAATTAATGGGGCGCAGGCGGTGTTGTAAGTTTTTTAGGGTTTTAAGCATGTTTGCATGCAAGAGTTTTTTTAAACGGCAAAGGACGCGGAGGGCACATTGGAATTCGGGAATTAGTTTGCTTTACTGCTGATGTGGCAGGACTGTTGTACGCGGATTTGTTATGATTGCTTATGATTTTTTATGATCGATCATTACAAATCATATCCCATACATATTTATGCGCATGATTTAATTCAATCGACTAGTCCCGCAGGGACGATATATTGGTAGCATATTGCAGAATCGAAGGTTCGAGTCCCGCAGGGACGATATGTTGGTAGCATATTGCAGAATCGAAGGTTCGAGTCCCGCAGCGACGATATGTTGGTAGCATATTGCAGAACCGAAGGTTCGAGTCCCGCAGGGACGGTATGTTGGTAGCATATTGCAGAATCGAAGGTTCGAGTCCCGCAGGGACGTCATGTTGGTAATAATTACATTCCAACCAAATGCTTCGAGTGCCGGTATAGAGAAAGGCCCCGGGTCAAGCCCGGGGTGACATCCAGATAATTAACTAATTAACTAATTAGCTAATTAACTAATTAGACAATTGATCCATCTCCTCATGTTTCTTACTCCTCTGTTTCCTTATTAAATCCGATTTTATCTTGTGCGTAAACGCAACTCCCAGGAAATAAAGCCCCGCATTGACTAGCACCACAGAACCCGCAGCCCAAATGAACCAATCGTCATGGTGAGATTTTATGAAAGAAATATATGCTATGAGGAGAATACCACCTGTGATAAGGATAAAACCCATCAGCAGTTTGTTGATGAATTTCTGATGGTGCTTGTTAGACATATCATAAGATTTAAGGTTTTGGCGATGAGCAAATGTAGGAATTTACCTCGTCTCCTCACGTTTTTGTAAATTGCCGCATGAGAAAATTCCTATCCCTCCTCATTCTCCTTCACGTCGCCTTCTTCCTCTGTGCACAGGAGGCTCCCGAAGGATTATTCATCAATTCAAAGGCTCCGGATTTTACTGCAACCGATCAAAATGGAGAAAAGATTCGCCTGAAGGATCTTCTCAAGAAAGGAAAGGTTGTTTTGCTGTTTTACCGTGGCAACTGGTGCCCGCATTGTAATCGATATCTAAGTCGCCTTGAAGATTCGCTGAGTCTCATCCAGGAAAAGGGAGCTACAGTGATTGCAGTTACGCCCGAATTGCCGGAAGGAATTTCGAAGACTGTGGAAAAAACAAAGGCCGAATTTCATGTGCTCCACGATGAAGGGCTCAAGATCATGAAGAAATACGAAGTGGAATATGAGTTGCCGGGCAATACGGTAACGCGATACAGGAATAGCGGAATCAAATTAGAAGAGATCAATGGCGCAAAGAATGGAAACTATCTTCCCATACCGGCCACTTACATTATCGACAAGGAAGGAACTATAACATACCGGCATTTCCAAACAGATTACAAGAAGCGTCCTTCAGTGAAGGAGTTACTTGAGCACCTCAATTAGGGTTTAAGGGTTTAAAGGTTGAAGGGTTTAAGGGTTTAAGGGTTTAAAGGTTTAAGGGTTGCGAATGATGTTTAAAGTTTAACCTCACCCTTAAACTTTTAAACCCTTAAACTTTTAAACTTAAAATCACCTCCAGGTAAGCTTCCCCACCTTCCCCTTTTCCCCTGCGAGATAAACCGCGGTTCCAAATCTGGCAATGCGCACTGCATGAAAACTCTCCTTACTTATCCATTTCCAATGCTTGCCTCCATTGTGAGAATAATCGACGCCGTTCAATCCAACTGCGATGATTGATTGCCTCGAGAGATATTCAACCGCGCTGCGATATCCGTGAGGTGGTTCCTTTGGAGCCTTCCATGTTTTTCCACGGTCGGTAGTGTAGAAGCAATTACCATTAGTAGAATCGGGAGTTGTGAAGTCGCCACCCACGACGATCATTCTCTTGCCAGGCCGCATGAAGTTTCCTTCATCGTATACATCAACGGAATTCACGCCAGTAGTTTGCTTGCCTTGTATCATCGGGAGTGGAATGGTATCTCCGCTCAGGAACAACCTCGATCGCGTACCTCCGCTTGCGATCACGAAGCTGCTGTCGCGGTAGTAGCGAATGTTGGTGCCGCTGGCTGCGAAGAATGCTTCACCTTCGTATGCCTTAAGTAATGGATCATCCACGCCGACTTCTTTCCATGTATCACCATTGTCGTTGGTTGTTGCGAGGAAGATTTGTCCATCGATGGGATCTCCCACAACCATGCCACGGTAGAAATCGGCGAAGTCCATCGCGTCGAGGAAGATGCCGCTGGTCTTGTTCTCATAAACAACCTTCCATGATTCGCCTCCGTTGGTTGTCTTAAGAATGTAAGCAGGAGAATCTACCGCGATGACGATCGCGATGTTGGCATCGAATGCTTCGATGTCGCGAAATTGTTTGTCTTCAAATCCCTTCACGGTCATCCATGTCCAGTTCTTTCCGCCATTGAGCGTGCGCCCAACGGTGCCGTTGCTGCCGCTCACCCAAACCACGTTATCGTTCACCACGCAGAGTCCGCGAAGGCTGGTGTTGGTGCCTGACGTGAGTATCTGCACTTCGGGCAATTGAGCCGATGAATGGGTGTTAAAAAAAAATATGAATAGGAAAGGGAGCGAGGCCTTAAAAATTTGTGAGAATATTTTCATAGTTGTAATAATAGTACGCGTGTTGATACGTTGAAGGTTAATCACCTGGACATCATTTTCGCTTACTAAAATATCTTATTTTAGCCGATAATTCTCCTTTTATGAAAAGTTACTTGTTGTGGGCCCTGTTTTCGTCAACGCTGTTTGTGTTAGGATCGTGTCAGAAGGAATATAGTACCGAAAATGGTGGCACTCCTTCAGCGGGTTCCCTGCAGAAGGATGGCACTGGTGAATGCCTGCCCAAGAATGTGATAGGCATTTACGAAGTGGGCTCCACACTGGTCGGCACAGATAATTACATCGAGGTCCAGGTTGATGTGACTGCTGAAGGAAGCTATGCTATCACCACAGACCTTGTAAATGGAATTCGCTTCAGCGCAAGCGGCTACTTCACCAATACAGGACTCATTACAGTTAAACTCCGCGGCACGGGCACTCCACTGGCAGAGGGAATACACAATTTCACTGTAACATATAACGGCACGCAATGTACAGTTGCTGTTCCAGTGTTGCCGCAGGGTGGGGGAGATCCGGCAGAGTTCACTCTCAACGGCGCTCCTAATGCATGCGTGAGTTATACTCTTGCAGGTACCTATGCAGTAGGCGTTCCCCTCGGAATCGGAAACACAGTCACGCTCAATGTTACCGTTACCACTCCTGGTACGTACAATGTGACCACTACCACGGTTAATGGAATTACTTTCTCCGGAACGGGTGTGCTTACCGCAACTGGAGCTGGTACTATCGTGCTAACCGCTTCCGGCACTCCTACAACTGCAGGCATTAACAATATTCCTGTCTCTGTTGGCGCCAGTTCCTGCGGATTTGAAATCGATGTGGCAGCAGCAGCTGCATTCACTGTCAACTGCGGTTCGATAGTCGTCAATGGAACTTACACCGAAGGCGTCGCACTAAATGCTTCCAATACCGTGGAGGTAGATGTGAACGTGACAACAGCGGGCGTTGTATCTCTCACCGGAGCCGTAAACGGAATGACTTTCGCAGGTTCTGCTACCCTTACAGTCGGTACACATACGCTAACACTCACCGGAAGCGGAACTCCGGATGCCGACGGAACCTTTGATGTTACACTGAATGGCACAACCGGTTCATGCACCTTCCAGGTGGTTTGCGATCCGGGTGCTGCAGCTACTGATCTCTGGTGGAGCTTTAAAGTGGGAGCTACTTTGTATGAAGGGCCTACAAACATCGCTCTCGTTGTGCCGAACCCTCCGATTGAGGCCATGACAGTATTTGGTGAATCAACTTCAGGCGATTTGTCCTTCAATCTCGCCGTAATGAAATCCGGTTCGGTTGGAGTTGCCGATTATTCTTCCAGCACGCTTCCTCCCGGAAACTCTGTCACCTTCATGTTTGCAAATGCGACCTCTGGAACACTGGTATTCCAGGCTCTTCCCGGAAACTCCGACCTCGACGTGCAGGTCGAAGTATATGATACGGTGAACGGAATTGTTGCCGGCAGGTTCAGCGGAACAGTTAAGGATGCATCAAACAATAACGTGACCATTACGGAAGGAAAGTTCAAGGTTGAACTTCCCTGATCGCTATCTTTCCCGGAAGTTTGTATAAGGATCAGAATCCCTTCTTCTCTGCTGATTTCAATGGAGGTAATTTGAAATCATCCAGCGCGCTGTTTTCCGCAATCATCTTTTCTATTTCCTCGATCTTACGCGGTGCAAAATGTGAAAGTAATTCGTAGCCATCCTGGGTGATCAATGCATCATCCTCGATCCTTACTGCAATGCTCCACCACTTCGGATCGCATTTGCTTCCTTCGGGAATATAGATGCCAGGCTCAATGGTAATCACCATTCCTTTCTTCAGCTTGTCGTAGCTACCCCTGTCGTGCACATCGAGGCCAATGTGGTGTCCCAATCCATGAGGGTAGTATTTGTTCGCTTCTTGTGTGTTGCTGGCAATGCCGAGCCTGACGAGTCCGTCGGTGATAGTCTTCCTTGCCGCCCTCTCGATGTCTTCCCATTTGCATCCATCTTTCAACAATGCGAATGCAGCCTCCTGCGCGTCGTATACCAGTTGATAGATGGCTCGTTCTTCGGCGGAGAATTTACCATCGGCTGGAATAGTGCGAGTAACATCAGCGGTGTAGCCATGATATTCCGCGCCCACATCCATCAGCAGCATTTCGTTTCCGATTCTGGTCTTCGAGTTTACTTCATAATGCAGCGTGCAGCCGTTCTCGCCGGAACCGATGATCGATCCGTATCCCACGTGTTCTGCTCCGTATTTCTTGTGTACGAATTCATGAAGACCCTGTATCTCGAGCTCAGACATGTCAGCGTGCACAGCCTTCATCACTTCCACCTGTCCGCGACATGATATCTCGACTGCCTTTCTCAACAAGGTGAGTTCTTCTTCAGTCTTGATCTCGCGAAGCTGCGCGGTGAGGCTACGATATGCTCTTGTGTCGAATTTTTTGTTAGATGAGAAGTTTTCATCGATTTCAGCCTTCTTCCTGAACTGAGCGATTAGATCGAAGAGATCAGCGCGATTGAAGCGGCTGTCCGGTACATCGATGGGGAAATTATCGAAAATGATTTTATCGAATTTCGAAAAGTCGATTGCAATCCTGGCGAAGTCATCACCATTGAACACAGTGTGAATGCCTGAGATTTCTTTGGCTCCATCCACTCCGAGGCGTTTTCCCGTCCATTGTTCCGCAGCGGCGTTCTTCTTTTGCACGAATAGAATTTCGTGGTAACGATTACCGGATGAGTCGACCTGTTCTTCTTTGAAGACGAGCAGCAGGGAATGTGGTTCCTTGTATCCAGTGAAATAATACAGATCAGGGTTTTGATGATACAGATATTCCACATCGTTTGAATATGTGCGTGTGGGAAAGGCGAAGACGGCCATTACTGAATTCGGAGGCATTATCTCCCGGAGCGCTTCCCTTCGCCCGGTGTGGAATTCGCTGGTCAGATAATCCTTCGGAAGGTGATTGTCCTTCCTGGCGGATGGTTGGGCTGCACCGAGCAATGTTATCGAAATGAAGGGAACCAGTAGCGACTTGCGCAAAGCTGTAGTTGTGTGCATAAAGAAAGGTGATTGTTTGACTAATATAATCAATCCAATCACCTTCGCTGTTAAAAATACACGAACGGTTCAGTCCGACTAATCGTCGTCTTCCTCGTAATATGCATCTTCATTACTGTAATGTTCTTCCCAGGCTTTCACGGCATCATCACTCAGGCATTCCACGATGTCGAATAATTCATCTTTCTTCAGTTTCCATTCTGTTTCCGTTGGATCATCAAACCGTTGAATGAAGAGACAATGATCTGTCTCCACCGCTACTTTAATCAATGTAATCGGTGAATCCTCCTCTGCCTTTACCAGGTAATAGCATCCGTTTTCCAGCAAATCATAAGTATACATAACCCCTCCCTTGTTTTAATATTTTTCTTTGGTTCTGTCCCGGATAATTGGCCGGAAATGGGATAGTAAAAATCAAAAAGAGCAGAAACTGCTGCAGTTGATGTAATGGGAGAATTTGAATGGGTCAGGAGTCGGGTCAAAATTAGTGATTAGTATGAAAGGGAAAATCTAAATTTTCGGAGAAAAAAATTGGATT
>CBINHQ010000060.1:0-9618 GCA_966250475.1 uncultured Chitinophagaceae bacterium | reverse complement strand
GGTGTACATGTAGAAGACTTCTGGACAGCCATCCTTTTTGCATTGGTGCTTGCGCTGCTAAATGTATTCGCTAAGCCATTGTTGATCATCCTCACCTTGCCTGCAACCATTCTTACGCTCGGCTTGTTCCTTCTCGTCATCAACGCCGTGATTGTGTTGCTGGCCAGCAGCATGGTAAACGGTTTCGAGGTGGAAGGATTCTGGTGGGCGTTGTTGTTCAGCCTTCTGTTGTCGTTAATAATGACGTTGATTGATAAACAGGAACAGATTGATCGCGACCGGCGGAGGTCGTAGAGACGTAGCATGCTACGTCTCTAGGTAGGGAGGTTTTGTGTGGATGATGGGTTTTTGGTTAAAACGTTTTTGTTTGTTGAAACGTTTTTCCGGTAGAGACGTAGCATGCTACGTCTCTACATGCAACGCCCTACATTCAACACCCAACATGCTACGTCTCTACAATCGCCGTCGTAATCATTCAATATCCATATTAAACCGCGCCACCTGATCCCTGATTATTTTTTCAACCTCGGTTTCCAGGGTTGAAACCTTTTCGCCTGATTTCTTTGCCTTTTCTTTCGTGATGTATTTCTCGCGTTCCACATTTATCGATGCAATTCTTTGCTGCACCATGGATCGTTCCTGGTTCTTCAGTTTTACGTTACTGTTGATTTCTGATCTTGATTTATTCCTCAGCGATTCGGGCAGGGTCTTCAAATCCACCTTCGCGATCAGGGTGCTGTCTGCTGCTACTGCGTCTACGAGATCCCAGGATGAATTGTTGTAGAGACTTGATTTTCCTTTTACCACTGTGCGTTTTACTGCTACACCGGGATTGACACTTTCATTGAGTTTGTCGACACGTTCCTGTTGCATTTTTGCTTCGGCGCCTAACGAGCCGTAAGGAATGTAAGTCTGATTGAGTTTGTTGTTGAGGGCAAGTAGTACGGTATCGTAAGGTGTGGGAATGTCGAAGTGCTGTGCGTTGTGGTCGATATTCGTGAAGCTGCCGTTACCACATTCTCCGCTAAGGTTCCAGTGTTCGCGGATTCCTTGTTCGCGGCTGCCGCAATAGATGGTATTCACGATTACGCCTTTCTTCCTGGCTTCTTCACAAGCCTTGGTGTAGGTAACGCTTCCCTGCAGGAAGTCTTCATTACCTGCGATGAAGATCACTTTATAGTTGTTCCTTGCAGTGTCCCATTTCAATTCTTTCAGCGAGGTATAGATCACCTGACCACAATACTCGTCGCCGCCATTTGTGTTTAGTTTGAAAAGCTCACCGGATAATTTGTCGAGGTCGGTGGTGAAGGGGCTGATTTGTTTGATGTAGCCGTCCCTCACATTGTTGCTGCTCCTTCCGTATTCATAGAGGGCGATCTCAATTTGAGGTTGCCCATCCTGGCATTTTGCTCTTCCCATTACACTGACCATGTTCCAGAGCTGGGCCTTTGCTTGTTCAATGAGCCCGTTCATGCTTCCACTCACATCGAGCAGAATGGCTGCCTGGATCTTTTGGCTGGAGTAAGTAACGGGGGTGGGAGGAATTGATTTGGTTTCGGAAAGTTCCTTTGAAGGGTTTGCCACAGAAAGGGCAATAAGGCCTGTAAAGGCCAGAGCGGTAATTCGGATCATAAAGCTTCAAATTTTCTTGGAGATGCGGCTTACCTGCGTTCTTCACAAGACCTGTATTTGCTTTTGCAGACCATTAACAAATTTTAAATTGCGGGTTGGTTTATTTAATAGGTTTGCATCATGAGTTTTGACCGAAAGAATCTCACAGACGGGGAGTTAATTAAGATTTATCGAAACATTCTCTGGCCAAGGATGGTCGAGGAGAAGATGCTTGTGCTACTCAGGCAGGGCAGGATCTCCAAGTGGTTTAGCGGCATTGGCCAGGAAGCAATTGCAGTCGGCGCAACGATGGCATTGGATCAGGATGAATGGATTATGCCACTGCATCGAAACCTTGGCGTGTTTACCTCGAGGGGAATGCCCCTGAACAGGTTGATCATGCAATGGCAGGGCGCGAGAGAAGGATACAGCAAGGGGCGCGAACGAAGTTTTCATTTTGGAAACAAGGACCATCATATTTGTGGAATGATCTCACACCTCGGTCCGCAGTTGGCTATCGCGGATGGTGTGGCCCTTGCACATAAGTTGAGAAAGGAGCAGAAGGTTTCTCTCGCATTTACTGGTGACGGAGGAACGAGTGAAGGAGATTTTCATGAGGCGTTGAATGTGGCGGCGGTATGGGATCTGCCGGTAATCTTCATAATAGAAAATAATGGATACGGATTGAGTACTCCCACATCGGAGCAGTACCGTTGCATTAGTCTTGTGGACAAGGCAAAGGGTTACGGCATGGATGGAGTGAAGATTGATGGAAATGATGTGCTCGCCGTTTACGATACCATCAAGGGCGTGAGAGATTATTGCATCCGTCATCAGAAGCCTTATCTCATCGAGTGTATGACCTTCCGCATGCGTGGTCATGAAGAGGCGAGTGGCACCAAGTATGTGCCTCCCCAACTCTTTGAATTGTGGATGAAGAAAGATCCGGTGAAGACATACGAGGAATATCTGCTTTCATCAGGGATAATGACAGACAAGGACATCGAATCAATCAGGCAGGAATTCACGGAGCTGATTGAGTCCGAATTGAAAATTGGTTTCGACACGCCTACTATTGTGCCTGTTACTCACGAAGAACTTGATGATGTGTACGCGGAGAGAAATACTCCTTCAACCTCGGTGATCGACAATTCACCGGTGTATTTCAGCAATGATTCCACGAGAGAATTGCGTTTCATCGATGCGATTCGCGAAGGATTGCATCAGAGTATGAAGCAACATTCCAATCTTGTGCTAATGGGACAGGACATTGCTGAATATGGTGGCGCATTCAAGATCACCGAAGGATTCGTGAAGGATTTCGGCAAGGCTAGGGTGAGAAACACTCCGCTTTGCGAGAGCGCGATAGTTGGCTCTGCACTTGGATTGAGTCTCGAAGGGTTCAAGAGCATGATGGAAATGCAGTTCGCAGACTTCGTCACGGTGGGGTTCAACCAGATTGTAAACAATCTCGCCAAGATACATTACCGCTGGGGACAAAACGCGGATGTGGTGATAAGGATGCCAACGGGTGCGGGTGTTGGCGCGGGTCCTTTCCACAGCCAAAGCAATGAAGCATGGTTTGTCCATACCCCGGGATTGAAGGTTGTTTATCCTTCTACGCCAATCGATGCAAAGGGATTGCTGATCGCTTCGATCAACGATCCAAACCCCGTGATGTATTTCGAGCATAAGGCTCTTTATAGAAGTGTGAGCGGAAATGTTCCGGAAGAGTATTACGAGATTGAAATCGGCAAGGCCAGACACGTGCGCGAAGGAGAGGAACTATCGATCATCACTTACGGAAGTGGCGTGCACTGGGCTGAAGAATATTCAGCATCGCATCCTGAAATCTCAATCGACATACTTGACCTGCGTACACTGTTGCCACTCGACTACGATGCCATCCGAAAAGCAGTCCAGCGCACAGGAAGAGTTCTCGTGCTTCATGAAGACACACTCATTGGAGGAATCGGCGGAGAAGTGGCTGCATGGATCTCCGAAAACTGTTTTGACCTTCTCGATGCGCCGGTGATGCGCTGCGCTTCTCTCGATACACCTATTCCATTCAATATTGAACTGGAGAAGAACTTCCTGGCTAAATCAAGGCTGAATGAGAGCGTGGAAAAGTTGCTTAGGTATTAATTAACTTTTAAACGCAAAGCTTAGTGCGAAGTTTTTTGATCCATGAGCTTTTTCTGTCGTTTTTTAATCAGATTTTGTCTGTGAAAAAATCAGGTTAATGCGTTTGAAATCCCATGGCTTGGAATAGTCGAAGAAATAGTTTTGCATTAGGATCCGTTTGAGACGTAGCTGATGTGGAAACTGAATAGCCGAACAACTGGAGGTGGTTGGCGTGGATGAAATTGAGTGATTGCGATTTCGTTGAAATTGTAGCTGGGATTTCATGTCAGGCCATATGCACTTTGGCAGGTTGGACGGTGGGGGAGGGGAGGGCCCACGGGCCTCGTCATCCACTCGAATCTTCCCTCACTAAGAATACAATTCACCAAATTATCTCCATTCCCTATTTAAAAACATTAACCCACCCTAACAAAAACTTCCATTACCCACACCAACCCTTTCCTTTTGCCCCAATTCCAATGAAGTATCCCAATATATTTTTTCAGCACAACGACCCCATCTTTCATTCTTCCTAAAAACGACTTCTCGCTTCACAAAAATTTACAAACAACAACCCCACGCAGAGAGAACGTATTTATTATTTTGCCAAATCCCTCCGCATCTTTGCGCCGCAGGCACCTCATTAACCAATTAGCTCATTAACCAATTAACTAATTCCCTAATTTACTCTCCTCAACGCCCTCCCCGCCCTCATTCCATTATGCTTTTCATTGTCAACCGTAATCTGCCCATTCACAATCACAAAATGAAATCCTTTCGAATAAGCATGAGGCTTCTCATATGTAGAAACATCCTTCACCTCCTTCTCATCGAAAATCAGAATGTCTGCAGCCATGCCCGCCTTGAGCAGTCCTCGGTCGCTGAGCTGGAATTTCTGTGCAGGAAGCGAAGTCATTCGACGAACGGCTTCTTCGAGACTAATCACCTTTTCATCGCGCACGTATTTTGAAAGCACCCTTGCGTTAGTGCCATAGCCCCGCGGGTGCGGACGACCTACATTGGGTACTCGTATGCTTGCATCGCTTGCAAACATGTTGTAAGGATAACGCATGATTCTCTTGATGTCCTCATCACCCATTCCATGAAATACAGCACCTGCCCCACCAGCGATCATGATATCCATGACAGTTTCCGTTTCTTCTTTCGCCCTGTGCTTTCTTCCTTTCAGCAGATTGATCTGTTCAATGCTTTTACCATTGTAACTGGTGTCGGCTGCGTGCCAGGTGACAACAGCATAGCTGAAGTGTTTGAGTTTTCTTTTCTTCAACCGCTTCAACATGGCTTCGCTCACGTACTTCCTCACCTCGGGTCGCATCAACCTTGCCTTGATGGAATCATACCCATCAGCGAGAATCTCATCGGGAATGAGCGTGCTGATGGAAGTGCTGCTGGCGCCATAAGGATACTGGTCGATCGTCACGTCGATTCCCTGCCTCCTTGCGTTCTCCACCATTGCGATGGTTTCTTTACTCCTTCCCCAATTATGCTGCCCGCTAAGTTTAAAGTGAGAGATCTCCACTGGAAGATTAGCCTCTCTTGCAATACGCAACGCCTCTTCAATCGCAAAGGTCACACTGTCGCCTTCATCGCGCATGTGCGTTGCATAGACACCTTTGTATGCAGATGCAATCTTTGCCAGCTCAATAATCTCTTCAGTCTTCGTGTATGTGCCAGGGATGTAAATCAATCCTGTAGACAACCCAACTGCCCCCTCTCGCATTGCCTTTTCCACGATATCCTTCATTCGGCTCATCTCCTCAGGCGTGGCGTCTCTGTTTGCCCTTCCAAGTACCTTCTTGCGCACATCATTGTGCCCGATCAGCGTAGCCACATTGATGGATAGTTTGAATGAATCGATCCAGTCGAGGTAGGTGCCAACTTCCGTATTCGAAGAACCACAGTTGCCGGTGACGACCGTTGTAACGCCATCATAAATGAAGTTTTCTGCTGTGGGATGCTTCCTCTCATCTTCCTCTATATGCGTGTGAACATCGATGAAGCCCGGAGAAACGATCATTCCCGTTGCATCGATAAGGCGACGATAGGAATAATTCAATCCGCGACCAACTTCAACAATCTTTCCATCCTTCACTGCCACGTCGCCATAAAACCAACTGTTGCCCGTGCCATCAAGAATCTTTCCATTACGGATGAGGATGTCAACCTCGGGCGACTTCTCCGGTTTGCTGCCTCCAGGTTGAATAAAGATTATCGCGGGCAGGAGTAGTATGGCAACTAGATGTTTCATTTCCACAATTTACGAAATACGGTTTCACCCATTAATCATGAATGATTCATTTAAGATTCCTTCTTTTCTCCCACAAACCAATTCTCCTTGTTCTTGAATAGCACATTGAATGTGGTGAGTGAGCCGTAGCAACGCGTGATGTATTGCTGAATCCCAACCTTATCTTCATCGCTGAGCTTCTTGTTAGAGTTGACATTCTGTTCGAGCACCCTCAACCTGTCGCGCAGCAAAACGATCTTATGAAAGAAATCATCGATCGGAATTTCTTTTGGCTTCAGGCTCTTGTCGGCAGGCTGAAGAATCATCGTTCCTCCAATCCAGCGATCGCCGAGCGGCACCGTCTCGGTGATGCCGCCCCAAAGACGAAGTATCTTGAGAAGCGACATCTCCACCTCGGAATTTGTCTCGATCTCTTCACTTACATTTTCCGGAATAATCTCATCCAGCTTATCATCCGTCTTATCAATTTCCTTAATACCGTGATTGATGAAGGAAATGAGATATGTCGCATACTTTATTCCCACAATTACTCCGGGACCAAAATGAGTATGCTGCAATCTCGTTCCAATTCCTAATAATGTCTGATCCATATTTGAAACTTTACTTCTTTACGAATTCATAAGGTGTAAACTCCACGAAATCGGCTACTCGCACGGTCACTGATTTCACTTTGCCATTCTCCCTCTTAAAAACCCATTCCTTGGTTCCGAGAATGTGGTCGTTGAATGTGGCGAGGAAGCGATCCGGAGTTATCATATCCACCTGAGCCTCTCTGCCTGAATGATGATCAAATCTGGCAATCAATTTTCCTCCCTCGAGTTTCATATTCATCTTACCATAAACATCACTAACATACTCGCCGGTGTATGCTGAGAGAGAAGATTTATTCTTCACCATGGCTATCGTATCCCTCTTTAACTTCAGCCACTCTTCAGTCATCTTATTTCCTTCTTCATATTGTTTTAAGGTAAGCGCACTATAATCACGGTACGGAAGTCCCATGTATGCATCGAGTATTTCCAGCTTTGCCGCTTCATAAAAACTATTCGCATCGGTATTGGTGAATACAATGATGCCGAGCTTCATTTCCGGCACGAGTGTCACGCTGGTCACGAATCCATTCACACCGCCCGTGTGCGCCACGATTTTCTTTCCATTGTATTCAGAAACCATCCAGCCAAGGCCGTACAACAAGAAGTGCCCGGTGTTGAAATAGGTACCTCCATTTCCAAGAATTGAATGCGGCGTCCACGTGATTCCAATCGCACGAGATGGAATCACCTGCGTTCCATTGTACATTCCCATTTCCAATTGCGCCATTACCCAGCGACTCATATCGCTGATAGAGGAGGAAATGCTTCCTGCCGGCGCAAGGTTATCGATCTTTCCATAGGGGACCTTCTTCAGTATTCCTGATGTGACTGTGTGCGCCGATGCCCTGTTACCCGCCTTTTCGATTTCTATTGAAAGAGGAAGTGATTCATTCATTCCAAGCGGCTTGAAGATGCTATCTCTCATGAACTCTGCCCATGTCTTGCCAGTAGCTTTTTCAATCACCTCGCCACCTATCATGAATGCGGAATTGCAATAGCCCCATTTGCTGCGAAAACTGTAAACGGGCTTCAGCTTTCCCATCTTCTCCTTCACTTCCTGCTTTGTGAGATCAGAGTCGAAAAACATGAAGTCGCCCTGGAAGGTCTCGAATCCCAATCTGTGACAGAGAAGATCGCGAATGTTCGCTTCCTTTGAAACCCAGGGATCGTTCATGCGAAAATCAGGCACCCATTTCTGCACACGATCATCTAAAGAAAGTTTTCCTGAGGTATGCAGCATTGCAAGCGCCGTTGCGGTAAACGCCTTTGTATTCGAACCAATCATGAAAAGCGTGTGCTCATCGACCTTTTCATTCTTGTTCAATTCCCTCACCCCGTAGCCCTTCATCCAGTCAACTTCTCCATCTTTTACAATGCAAATGGCCGCGCCTGGAATCTGCCAGGCCTCCAGTGCAGTGGAAACATATTTATCTAAACTGTCTGAGATGAATGAGCGTGGAGATTGCTGCGCGAATGTTAAACAAGGCATCAGCAGCAGCAGAATGAATGCGGCCTTCTTCATTTTATAAAATTTGAAGACGAAAATTAACCAATTAACCAATTAATCAATTAACTCATCATCCTCATTTTCGGAGAGAATCGGTGCTGGCTTCAACCCACGTATAAACCTGTTGTGCGCATCCTTGATGTAAAGCTGAAAATCGTAATCGCTCGAAGATTGGGTAAACCAGTACGAAGGCTTGAACACATGCATGAAACTATCGAGCTCATTTCCCGAGAGCCCCGTCAGCCTACGCACCAATCCCTTGCTGAAGCGATGCTGAATCGCCTTCTCACGCTCTTCCATCAGGAGACGCTTCTGGAAGGAAAGCATGCTTCGGTTCTTCTTAAACCTGAACATGTTGATGATCTCATTCAGGTCGAAACCAACACCCATGTTGTTCACACTTGGTGAAAGGCCGGGCTTCTTATAATTAAACACCTTCGCGTATTCCTCCCTGTTGCGGATGGAATCGAGCTTGTAATCCCGTGGCCGAATCTTCACTTCCTTCAGTTCCGGAACACTCACCTGGAGGGAAATATCGAATCCAGCAGGGTTTAAGATTTTCAATACAGGAAACTTCATCGTCGGCTTGTTGAGGTAGCTGAACCAGATCGAATCTTTCTCGCTTACTTCAATCTCGTACTCTCCGAAATTGTTGGTCATTGTGCCGTGCCCGGCGGTGGACATTACGGTAACGAGTTCCAAAGGATAATTGCGCGAGCTGTCGTACACCGTGCCCCTGATCTTGTACTGCGCATTTAAATCCGCGCTCGACAACAAGATCAGGAAGGAGAGTAGCAAGGGTAAAGTCAGCGTCCTGAACATCCGGAAAATTAACCAATAAGCTAATTAATCAGTTCTTTAATTAGTTAATGGCTTGATAAACTAAGATCTTGAACTTATCGTGGATCTCCCCATGACTGTTTGGAAACTGGTTCAGCATCAATTGTGCAACGATCTTTTTCTTTGGATCAACCCAGTAGGTGGAACTGAACATTCCACCCCAATCGAATGAGCCTGCGGATAGTGGAGAGGTTGCCTCGCTCTTCTCAGTGTACACGCTGAAGCCGAGTCCGAACTTATTTGCAGGCCAGGGAATCTGATCGTATTGGCTAACCGTCATCATTCTCACCGAGGTCGGGCTTAGAATTCTTTTTCCATTATACTAGACTTTGTTCATCAACATTTGAAGGAAGATGGCGTAGTCGAGAGCAGTTGATGATAGCCCGCCGCCACCGGAGAAATAAGTGCCTTCCATCGCGGGGAAATCGCGGATCATTTTTCCATTCAACACGAATGTATCCTGCATCAGCCTTGCATGTCCCAGCGAATCCTCAGAGAAAAGGCTTGCCATTCTTGCCTGCTTCGATTTAGGCAAATAGAAATAGGTATCCTTCATGCCGAGTGGTTCGAAAATTCTCTTGCGGAAAAATTCGTCGAGGCTCAAGCCACTCACTACTTCGATGATGTAACCCAGAAGGTCGGTATTCAATCCGTATGACCATTTCTCTCCAGGT
>CBINHQ010000059.1:0-9705 GCA_966250475.1 uncultured Chitinophagaceae bacterium | reverse complement strand
TTTCGGTATCTCCGGAGGCTGGGCCGGTTTGAGAACCACAAGCAAATTCGTAGCCTTGTTCCCCGATGTTACCGGTGCTTCGGACAAACGTGCGCAGTTCTACACGTCAGGACAATCTTTGGAAATCACAAACCTCGCGACATTCACCGAAGGATACGCAGTTACCAAGTTCAGGAACGTAACGAGGAGCGGCGCCAACGGTTCCAGCCAGGACTTCGCTGATGTGGACATGCCGCTGTTCCGCCTCGCCGAAATGTATCTCATCTATGCAGAAGCTGTACTTCGCGGTGGCAGCGGCGGCGATGTGACGACGGCAACCGGTTACATCAATCTCATTCGCCAACGCGCTTATGGAAATACATCAGGCGATATCAGTCCTGCGCAACTCACACTTGATTTCATCCTTGATGAAAGAGCAAGAGAGTTGTATTGGGAAGGATTCCGTAGAACTGACCTGGTTCGATACAATCGTTTCACTGAAGGAACCTACCTCTGGCCATGGAAGGGTGGTGTTGCGTCTGGCACAGGCGTGCAGGCACACAGGAAGATATATCCGATTCCTTCAAGGGATCTCAACTCGAATCCAAACCTTATACAGAACCCCTTTTATTAATCATTAATAATTACAGGTATGAAACTTAATTCCAAACTGCTTATTCTGCCCTTCATACTGCTGGTACTGGGGTCATGTAAGAAGGACGAGCACAAGGTATTCTTCGAGGAAGGAACGCCTCCCGTGCTTACAGCATCTCGTACCGGAACAATTCCGCTTTCGTTTGCAACAAACGACCAGGAGGCTGTAAAGCTTTCATGGACGAATCCTGATTATATGTTTACGACAGGTGTTAGTTCGCAAAACGTAGACTACCTCATCGAGATCGATACTACCGGAGCAAATTTCACAAACCCAAAGAAGCAGACCATTACTGTCAGCCAGGACTTAGAGAGAGTCTTCACTGTTGGTCAATTCAACGATGTGTTGCTCAACATGGCGCTCGATACACTCTCTACACATAATGTGGAGATAAGAGTTACTTCAAGCATTGGTGGTGCAGTTCCTCTGCAGTCAAACGTGTTACAGTTTACAGGTGTTCAGCCTTACGCAATACCTCCCAAGGTTACGCCTCCGGGCACACCTCCGGATTATACTGACGGAAAGCTCTACATCACCGGCAGTGCGACTCCCGGAAACTGGATGGGCGATAATGATCCTGAATTAACAAGCCAGCGATTCACAAGAGTGAACCGCACGCTGTATGTTCTCGAAAGCATTAACCTGACAGCAGGAGGATCATATCTCTTCGTGCCAGTGTATGGTAACTGGTCGAACAAGTATGGATACGTTGGAGGAAACAACGAGAACAATGTGAATGGAGATGATTTCAAGAAGGAAGGTGGTGATATGAAGGCGCCTTCGATCAGCGGAAACTATAAGATCGAGGTCGATTTCCAGCTTGGCAAATTCACTGTTACCAAACTCTAATCTTTAAAAGGAAGCTATATGAAATATATGTCTAAACTCCTTTCCATGGCCGCCGCGATCACGCTCCTGGCAACGGCCTGCAACAAGGTTGAAGACCTGCCATACTATGGGGAAGGAAAGGTTGTTACGCTTTCGGTAGACAATACAACGATTGCGCCTACGCAAGCTGATTCAACCTCAAACGTGGTTACATTTTCCTGGACATCTCCGGATTATGCAACCGATACATCAAACTATAAATTCATTGTTGAAATAGATTCTACCGGTAGAAACTTCGCAAGCAAGGTTACCAAAACCGTGCTTGGAGAAATGGGCACATCGTTCACCGGAAGAGAACTTAACGACATTCTTCTCAACTACGGATTCGAACTTGGTACACCGTATGAGATGGATGTACGAGTTGTAAGCTCATACGCGAACAACAACGAACGGTATGTTTCAAATACAATCACAATCAATGTTACTCCGTTCAACGATCCGTCAACATTGACTTCAACACACACTACTGTAAGTCCCGAACTCGTGACAGCGAGCCAGAAGGCGCTCACTTTCTCATGGACTCCTTCATTCCCCGGATACAATGGCGTAGTGACTTATTCTATTCAGTACGATTCGGCAACTCATAATTTCGATTCTCCCGGTGAACTTCCTGTTGGCGCTTCGCTCTATTTCCTCGACGTAACGGAAGGCGAGATCAACGAAACCGCTTTGTCTTCCGGCGTTATTCCTGAAACAACAGGAGCAATTGAATACAGATTGAAGGCAACTACAGAGCAGGGTGCGATATCTTACTCTAACACGGTAACTGTTACGATCAACAGTTATCTGCCAGTGTTGAGATTCTATCTTCCCGGAGGTTACCAGTCATCTACCGGCAACGGTAACGACTGGGATCCGGGCACAGCGCCTGAATTAATTCGCGACATGAGACCCGGGTTCCTGAACAACATGTACTATACTTACATCTGGTTGCCTGCGGGAGCCGAGTTCAAAGTAACGCAGGGTCGCTCATGGGATGTTAACTATGGCGGCAGTGGTGGCAACCTCGTTGCGGGAGGAAGTAACTTCTCCGTTCCTGCTGATGGAGTCTACAGGATCACGATCAACCGCGCCACGATGCAATATGATATTCGCGAAGGAAGAATGGGATTCGTTGGTGGTGCTACTGGTGCAGGATGGGATCCTCCCAGTGTATTCCCAAATTATGCAATGGGACATCCTTCGAAGAATCTTTTTGTTGGTCTCACAAACTTCACCACAGATGGATGGAAGATGATCGATGATGCGCAATGGAACGATGGATCTGGTTCCGTTGCCGAAGCACGCAGCTATGGCTCACCGGGCGGAAGCGGCTCAAGCATGGAGATCAACGGAGCTAATTTCCCCAACATCACTACAGCCGGAAGGTATAGGGTAATCTGGGATGGAAGGAATGTGGATGATATCAAATATGAAATGAGTCCTGCTGAAGAAATGCGCCTCGTTGGCGATGGCATCGACGAGCCTGGAGTGAACGCATGGGATCCCGGTACTTCACCACAGATGACATACCTCGGAAATGGCCAGTGGTCGATCACTGTGAATCTTTTTGCGAACAAAGACATCAAGTTCCTCGCAGGTGCGGCCTGGGGAGCATTCGATTACGAAGACGACAGCGGTCAGAGTCAGGCCTTGGGTACACCGAGAAAGATCAAATGGGAAGGTGGCGACAACTTCAAGACGCCCGCAGCGGCTGGAAGCTACACCATCGTGTTGGATGAGAAGAACCAGACCGTAACGATCAACTAGTTTTTGATGGTTAATAATTACGAAGACCGTTTGCATAAAACGGTCTTCGGTTTTATTTGAAATTAATGAGGTTCAAAATTCCACAAAGTTTCACCAAGGCCTTTGCCATTCTCCTGCTTGCACTTCAAACCTGTGCGTGTAACAAGTCGGGGAGTGACAGCCCGCCTCCTCCGGCCCCACCACCAGCTACTGATTTCGCGCTCGGCGCCGATGTGAGTTGGATCACGCAAATGGAAGCCGAGGGAAGAAAGTTCTTCAATGCCGCAGGTGTGGAACAGGATTGCTTTCAAATTCTGAAAGACCTTGGCATGAACACCATCAGGCTTCGCGTATGGGTGAATCCAGCGGCAGGATGGAACAATACAGCAGATGTTATTGCCAAAGCCACGCGTGCGAAGCAGAAGGGATTCAGGATAATGATCGATTTTCATTACAGCGATACATGGGCCGATCCCGGCCACCAGCAAAAGCCTCAAGCATGGGAAGGATTGGATCTCGCAGGACTTAGCAACCAGCTTGCGACACATACCACCGATGTGTTGACGCAATTGAAGAATGCAGGCATCACTCCCGAATGGGTGCAGGTTGGCAACGAAACAAACAACGGTATGCTCTGGCCCGAAGGCAAGGCATCGGATGATATGGCAGCATTCGCGCAACTAGTCAATGCAGGTTACGAATCCGTGAAGGGTGTCTTTCCCGATGCAAAGGTCATCGTGCATATCTCCAATGGCTTCGACAACGGACTCTTTCGATGGATATTCGACGGACTCAAGAACAACAATGCGAAATTGGATGTGATCGGCCTCTCGCTCTACCCAACCATCGCAAACTGGGCCACGCTCAATTCTCAATGCCTGGCAAACATGAACGACATGGTGCAACGCTACGGCAAGGAAGTAATGGTGGTTGAAGTGGGCATGAGCTGGGACCAACACGTGGCTTGCGGTGCATTCCTCGAAGACCTTATCACAAAAACGAAATCCGTCACCGGCGGCAAAGGAATCGGCGTGCTCTATTGGGAACCTCAGTCGTACAACAACTGGCAGGGCTACACACTCGGCGCTTTCGACAATTCAGGTAAACCCACCCCCGCACTCGATGCATTTAGCGATTGAATAATAACTTAGGGAATGAAACACATTCAATTAAAATGAAAATTCATCACCCGGTTATGCAATCGTTTACATAAATTGAGAATTGAAATAAAGAATGATGAGATTCTTATTGCAAAAACCAATCAACATGCGAAGAGTGAGAACCACCATGGGTATGCTGATACTATTCAGCTTAATCTCTTCTGCCATCCTTTCACAGGAAGCGCCAAGACTGCGCATGAGCCTGGATGAAGGATGGAGTTTTCATTTTGGTCATGCAGCCAATCCGGAGAAGGATTTCAATTACGGCATTGCAACAATCTTCTCCAAGTCGGGCGGTGCGGCAGGCACAGCCATCGATCCCCGCTTCAATGATTCTGCATGGAAGAAACTCGATCTGCCTCATGACTGGGCCGTGGAATTGCCATTCGTTAATTCTGATGATTTCAACGTGATGGCGCATGGCTATAAGCCCGTAGGCGGATTGTTTCCCGAAACAAGCATCGGCTGGTACAGGAAGCGATTCATCATTCCGCGTGCGGATTCCGGATTTCGTCACACAATCGACTTCGATGGAATCTTTCGCGATGCGAACGTTTGGCTGAATGGATTCTTCCTCGGCAACAACAAGAGCGGATATGTGGGAGTTAGCTACGACATCACGGATTACATTCGCTTCGACAGGGAAAACGTTCTCGTCGTTCGGGTGGATGCCACTCAATATGAAGGATGGTTCTATGAAGGAGCCGGAATCTATCGACATGTCTGGCTAAACAGATTTAACAACACTCACATCGCGAATGATGGAATCTTCATTCACACAAAGACTGAAGGAAGAAGATCGACCATAAACATTCAAACAACTGTTGCGAACAAGGGCACGCTCACTTCAAACGCTGAAGTTATCACCTACCTCACCGATAGACAGGGAAGAAGAGTCGGAAAGGAGACAAAAAACAGGATCGCTCTCGGCATGAATGAAGAAAAGGAAATCCGGCAATCCATTCAATTGAGCGATGCAAGAAAATGGTCAGTGGATGATCCATACCTCTACCGTGCCGTAGTTGAAGTGCGAGAGAAAGGAAGCATCATCGATAAAAAAATATTACGATTCGGTGTGCGCACCATCGAGGTAAAACCAAATGGTGTTTTTCTAAACGGAAAGCATATCAAACTTCTTGGCGTGAATTGTCACCAGGATCATGCGGGTGTGGGTAGTGCGCTGCCCGATTATTTGCATTACTACCGCATCGGTCTATTGAAGAATCTTGGGGTGAACGCATATCGCACCAGTCACAACGCTCCCACTCCCGAGTTGCTCGATGCTTGCGACAGCCTCGGAATGCTGGTGATGGATGAGCAACGATTGCTGAATAGTAGTCCCGAGTACATGGACCAATTCGAAAGACTGGTGAAGCGTGATCGCAGTCGTGCTAGTGTGTTCATGTGGGCGATAGGAAACGAAGAAGGCTGGATACACACTACGAGCATCGGAAAGCGCATCGCGCAAACCTTCATCAATAGACTGAAACAACTCGATCCCACTCGTACTTGCACATACGCAGCCGATCTGCCAAACGTGTACCAGGGCATCAACGAAGTGATACCTGTGCGAAGTTTCAATTATCGCCAGTTCGCTGTTGCGGATTATCATCGCGATCATCCTACGCAACCCATCATCGGCACAGAGATGGGTAGCACGGTAACCACCCGGGGGATTTATGAAAAGGATTCCATTCGGGGTTATGTACCCGATCAGGATATCACCGCGCCGTGGTGGGCAAGCAGGGCGGAAGATTGGTGGACTCTTGCGGCAACAAATGATTTCTGGCTCGGAGGTTTCGTGTGGACTGGCTTCGATTATCGGGGAGAACCTACTCCTTACCAATGGCCGAATATCAATTCGCACTTCGGCATAATGGACATGTGCGGGTTTCCGAAGAATCTCTACTATTATTACCAGAGCTGGTGGACAAACAAAGATGTTCTGCACATCTCACCTCACTGGAATCATACACAACAGCTCGCTGGTCGGCAAAATAAGGAAGTTGATGTCTGGGTGAATTCAAATGCCGACGAAGTTGAACTCTTTCTAAATGGCAAGAGTCTTGGTAAGAAATCCATGCCGCGAAATAGTCATTTACAATGGAAGGTAAACTATGAACCCGGCACGCTTGAAGCGGTTGGGCACTGGGGCGAAAGAAAGATGACGAAGCGCATGGAGACAACTGGCCCACCTGCAGAAGTTGTGCTTTCGCCTTACAAAACAACCATGCTCGCAGATGGAAGGGATGCAACGGTGATCAATATTTCTGTAGTTGACAGGGAAGGTCGCGAAGTTCCCGATGCGGATGACCTGATTAAATTCCACATAACGGGCGATGCAAAGATCATTGGCGTAGGCAATGGCGATCCGAGCAGTCATGAACCCGATAAATGCGCAGACGGCGCATGGCAACGAAGGCTCTTCAATGGAAAGTGTCAGGTGATAATTCAGGCTGGAAAAAAAGTAGACAAAATTCACTTCGAGGCAACAGCAACCGGTTTGTGGAAGGGTTCAACCGACATACACACGGTGTCTTCCGAGGCTGTGAATACAATTTCCTTTGATAAGAAATATGAATTGAAAGGAGAGCAAGCCGAAGCGCGAAACACCGATCACATGATCGGCGCCGACATTTCCTTTCTTCCTCAGCTCGAAGCGAGAGGTATAAAGTTTTCCGAGGATGGAACGGAGAAAGACGCGATTCAGATCCTGAAAGAACATGGCTTCAACTATGTTAGACTGCGCCTCTTCAACGAACCAGCGAACGATAGCGGGTACTCACCCGGTCAGGGTTTCTGCGATCTCGGGCATACGATGAAGATGGCAAAGCGTGTGAAGGATGCAGGCATGAAACTTCTCCTCGACTTTCATTACAGCGACACATGGGCCGATCCCGGAAAACAGTTCAAGCCAAAAGCATGGGAGGGACTCTCATTCCAGGAACTCAAGAAGGCGCTTTACGATTACACCTACATGGTGATGATGGAACTCAAGAAGCAAGGCACAACTCCCGACATGGTGCAGATTGGAAATGAGATCAATCATGGAATAGTCTGGCCCGATGGGCACGTGAGCAATCTTGATAATCTCGCGCAATTGATCAATGCAGGAACTGCAGCAGTTAAGGCCGTGGATCCAAATGTGATAATGATGCTTCACGTTGCACTCGGTGGTCAGCGTGACGAATCCGTCTTCTTCATCGACAACATGCTTGCGCGTGGCGTGCACTTCGACGTCATCGGACAATCCTATTACCCCAAATGGCATTGCACGCTCGATGATCTGCGCGACAATCTCACAGATCTTATCAAGCGATACAATAAAGATGTGATCCTCGTCGAATACTCCCACAAGAAAATGGAAGTGAATAAGATTGTTTCCGAACTGCCTAATGGTAGAGGGAAAGGGACCTGCATTTGGGAACCACTCAACACCTGGGAAAGCATCTTCGACAGGCAGGGCAGATCGAATGAGTTGCTGAAACTCTACGATGAAATCAGGAAGATGTACCCGCAATGATTAGAAAAAGTATAAATGAAAACTAAACTTTGATTCTGGAATGTTTAACAACGAACTGCTTGCATTGAGCTTGCGAAAAAAATTCACCGACCTCTTCCACCGGGAGCCGTTGCTTGTGCGTGCGCCGGGCAGAGTGAACCTGATCGGCGAGCACACCGATTATAATGAAGGCTTCGTGTTGCCGGCTGCAATCGACGAGGCAATCATTGCCGCGATAGGGAGAAGACAGGACAACGAGATACACCTGTATTCCCATGACTTCAACGAGGTGTTTGTCACGAACCTCGAAAAGGTTGAGCGTCGTGAAGGCAGTTGGACGAATTATGTGCTTGGTGTTGTACGTCAGTTGCAGATTGCTGGAAAGGAGATCGGCGGCTTTAATCTTTTGATAGGAGGCGAAATTCCCATTGGAGCAGGGCTCTCATCGTCCGCGGCGATGGAATGTTCGGTGATACAGGCATTGAATAATCTCTTCGAACTCTCGATACCTGAGATCGATATGGTGAAGATGGCGCAGAAGGCGGAACATGAATTCGCACAAGTTAATTGCGGCATCATGGATCAGTTTGCATCCATGTTTGGAAGAAAGGGTCATGCAATCAAGCTCGACTGCCGGAGTCTCGAGTTCGAGTATGTGCCGCTCTACCTTAGAGATTACAGGATCGTTCTCTTCAATACCAATGTGAGCCACTCACTCGCATCTTCCCAATACAATCTGCGCAGGCAGCAATGCGAGGAAGGTGTGAGTTTGATCAGCGCTAATTTACCCGAAGTGCAAAGCCTGCGCGATGCGGAACAATGGATGCTGGATAAATGGGTCGCTCCTGTTGATGAAACAATCTATCGACGTTGCCGCTACGTGATCGAAGAAAACGAAAGATTATTGAAAGCATGCGAGTATCTGCAAGCTGGAGACATTGAATGACTCGGAAGAATGATGTATGCTTAACATTTGGGATTGAGTAGAGATTATGAAGTGAGTTGCGCAGAACTCGATCTGCTTGTCGATCTCGTGAAAGACAATCCCGACGTTGCCGGCGCAAGAATGATGGGAGGTGGTTTCGGAGGCTGCACCATCAACCTTGTGAAGGAGCGTGCGATTGGCGCATTGGCAGGAACCGTCCTTGTTGCTTACAATAACAAGACTGGAATCGATTTAGGAATGATTATGGTAGAAGCAGACGATGGCGCCTCCGTTTTTCATATCAACAAGAAACAACAGGCCTGAAACGAAATACCTGAACTAACGCTAATCTAAATGCAACTCACATTAATCGACTATCTCGTAATTGCGATCTATTTCATGTTCGTGATCGGCATTGGCTTTCTGTTGAAGAAGAAGGTCAAGACCGGCAACGACTTCCTGATGAGCAATCGCAACATTCCACTCTGGATCACGAGCCTTGCCTTTATTTCCGCCAACCTCGGCGCGCAGGAAGTTCTCGGCATGGCCGCGAACGGAGCGAAGTACGGACTTTACACAGCGCACTTCTACTGGCTCGGCGCTGCATTCGCGATGGTCTTCCTTGGCATTTACATGATGCCGTTCTATTACGGAAGCAGAGCCCGAAGTGTACCCGAATACCTCAAGCTTCGATTCGATGAGAAGACGAGAACCTTCAACGCGCTCACTTTCGCTGTGATGACGGTATTCTCTTCAGGCATCTCGCTCTACGCTCTTGCGATGTTGTTGCAGGTAATCCTCGGCTGGGACTTCGATGTTTCCATCTGGCTTGCTGCAGGTATTGTTTTAGTCTATACGTTTTTGGGGG
>CBINHQ010000058.1:0-9743 GCA_966250475.1 uncultured Chitinophagaceae bacterium | reverse complement strand
TATGCTCCCAGGCACACCGTTTCCGATACAAGGATGCAGGTCTGGTTAAAGGATCCATTAAAGTCAGGAGGCGGGAAAACTTCGATCACAATCGATTTTTCATTCCAAGTACCGGAATATGGAACGGATAGAATGGGAAGACTCAGCACAAAGAATGGTTGGGTGTATGAGATAGCGCAATGGTTTCCGCGCATGTGCGTGTACGACGACATTCAAGGCTGGAATGTTTTGCCGTATGTGGGTGCGGGTGAGTTCTATCTTGAATACGGCGATATCGACTTCACCATTACTGCACCGTCAAACCTCATGGTTGTAGGATCCGGTGAATTGCTCAATCCACAAGAAGTTTTCACAGCTGAACAATATCGCCGATACAACGAAGCAAAGAAAAGCAACAAGACAGTGATGATCCGCAGCGAAGCAGACGTCACAGACAAGAACGCACGAGTGAAGAAAAACAATTCCACATGGAAATTCAAAATGCAAAATACCAGGGACGTGGCATGGGCCGCATCAACTGCGTTCATTCTTGATGCAGCGAAAATCAATCTCCCCGGAGGGAAATCCGCTCTCGCCATGAGCGCCTACCCCGTCGAAAGCACAAAGGATAAGAAAGGAAACGACTGGCGCAGGTCAACAGAAATGGTGAAGGCTTCAATCGAGCATTATTCCGAGAAGTGGTATCCTTATCCATATCCTGCTGCTGTTAACGTGGCAGGTATCGTAGGTGGAATGGAATACCCCGGCATTGTGTTCTGCAGCTATTCAGCAACAGGAGCAGGCCTTTGGGGCGTGACTGACCACGAGTTCGGCCACATCTGGTTCCCCATGATCGTGGGAAGTAATGAAAGAAAATACGCGTGGATGGACGAAGGCTTCAACACCTTTATCAACGGACTTTCCACCAAAGCATTCAACAATGGAGAGTTCGATGGCTCAGGATTTGGTGGCGACCCCTCCTCACCCTTTCTCGTGAAGTATACTTTCGGCGATAAAATGGATGGGCTCTACAACGCTCCCGATGTCATTCAGCAGGAGAATCTCGGCGTGGCAGCATACCTCAAACCTGCAATCATGCTCAACATGCTTCGCGATCACGTACTGGGACCCGAAAGGTTCGATGCTGCACTTCGCGAATACATTCAACGCTGGGCATACAAACATCCCACTCCCTGGGACTTCTTCCGCACCATGGAAAATGTAGCCGGCGAAGACCTCGGATGGTTCTGGAGGTCATGGGTGCTCAACGAATGGAAACTCGACCAATCAGTGAAGTCTGTGAAGTATGTAAAGAACATTCCTGAGAATGGTGCTGAGATCACTCTTGAAAATCTTCAAAAAATGCCAATGCCGGTGACGCTTCTCGTAACCGAGTCGAATGGAAAGGAACACAAGGTGAATCTTCCCGTAGAAATCTGGCAGCGCGGAGCCACCTGGACAGTTGGCGTACCAACTACGAGTGAAATCAAAGAAGTAGTGATCGATCCCGATAGAAAATACCCCGACTGGAACAGGGATAATAATAACTGGAAGAAAGCTTTCTGATTAACTCATTAGGACCACGCTTATTTCCACGTTGACGAATTTAGGCAGCGCCGCAACAGCAACGGTTTCCCGGGCAGGAAAATCAGATCTGAAATAACTTCCATAGATCTCATTTACCACCGGGAAATCGTTCATATTCGTAAGAAAGATGGTTGTCTTTATCACATTGCTGAAATCCATTCCTGCTTCCTGAATGATACTCTTCAAGTTCTCCATTACCTGCTTCGCTTCTTCTTTGATGTCAGCATTCTTCAATTCGCCCGTAGCCGGATCAATGCAAATCTGTCCCGACACAAACACCATATTTCCCGCTCTTACAGCCTGGCTATAAGGACCGATCGGTGCCGGCGCCTTGGCAGTGTTGATTATCTTCTTTTCCATAGCTCATTTTTTATTAAAGCGAATATAGCTTTATACGTTTTCTTTGCAAAAACAACAGGATGAAGGTAACTCTCATTGCAACATCAATTCAAGAAGAAGAATTTCTTACTAGTGTTGAAACAAGACCAGAATGGAAAATTTTCAGAGATATTTCCGGGTTGAAAAATCTGGAGGCAGATGTTTGCATCGACTTACAATACGAAAATACAAACGAATATAATCATTCACTCAGCAATACCGGCGCAGGCTTGATCATCGTAAATCATGTTACAGGACCAGATGAAACATTTCAAAATAAATTCGTACGCATCAACGGCTGGAACACTTTCTTAGGCAGAAAGATCATCGAAGCTGCAGCAACCGAATCGTCCAAAAAGAAGACAGTTGAAGAAGTTTTCAGCGAAGCAGGAAAGAAAGTCGAGTGGTTACCCGATATCCCCGGATTCATTTCATGCAGAGTAATCGCGCAAATAGTAAACGAGGCATACTTCTCGCTGGAAGAAGGTGTGAGCACGAAACAGGAAATCGACACTGCAATGAAGCTCGGCACAAACTATCCTTTCGGCCCTTTCGAATGGAGCGAAAAAATCGGCCTGAAGAATATCGCACTGTTACTTAAAAAACTTTCATCAGTGCATGAACGTTATCAACCTGCAACACTGCTGTTGAAAGAATCAAATCTGTAATGGCATTAATCCTTCACATAGACACCTCAATGGACTCGGCTTCGGTTTGCTTGTCGAGAGATGAATCCATGATCTCCATTGCACAAAACCATTCTCAAAAAGATCACGCTTCATGGCTGCACACCGCCATTGAAAAGATGATGCACGAACAACAACTTTCATTTTCAAATCTCGATGCTGTAGCCGTAAGCATCGGACCCGGTTCCTACACCGGACTTCGTGTGGGATTATCATCAGCAAAAGGATTCTGCTACGCTCTCAACATTCCACTCATCACCATCGGCACTCTCGAAATGATGGCTAACGCCGCACGCCAACCTGGAGAATTACTCTTCTGTCCAATGATCGATGCAAGAAGAATGGAAGTCTACACCGCACTCTTCGACGCAAACCTCAAAGCAATTCTTCCTCCCACTGCAATGATTCTTGACGCATCAAGTTTGTCCGAATTTCTAAATAAATATCAAATCGTTTTCTTCGGTAACGGTTATAAGAAATTCAAATCAATTATCAGTCACCCCAATGCCATATTTGAAGATGTAGAAATTACGGCCTCCTCTATGATCCAACTCGCAAATAATAAGTTCCTCCTTAAGAGTTTTTCCGACCTGGCATACACAGTACCACTCTATTTAAAAGATTTCTATTCTTCTTCACAAATTAAATAAGGAAAAACCTTTACTTCTTAACAAATTTTAATTTCAAAAGAACACAGATGGAGTTATTTTTGTAGTTGATATTTCTTTAACCTATAAACACTATGAATAACTATATGCTAACATTACAACACACCCCGGACAGTGATTCAGAATTGAAGGTTGACCTCCTCAATGTTAAGAAGGCTTCTCTTATTCTCAGAGCGATAAATCACAAACTCAGGCAGCAGATTCTTAAGCTCATTTCGGAGCAGGGAAAGATTACCGTGACTGAATTGTATGTGAAATTGAGACTCGAACAATCAGTAGCCTCTCAACATCTTGCCATCCTCAGAAAGGCAGGTTTTGTGAAGACAGAAAGAGATGGCAAGTTCATCTACTACTCAGTAAATCCCGCCAGAATTGACGATCTCAACAAGTTTGTTGAGTCACTCCTCAATTAATGATCAACGACTTATGAAACGGAAGCTTTGCTTCCGTTTTTTCTTTTATTAGGGTAATTTTGCGCCTAAACCTATCACATGTTTATTAAGCAACTGTATACCGGATGCCTCAGTGAGGCCGCATATTACGTGGAGAGCGAAGGCGAGGCAGCCATCATCGATCCTCTGCGCGACATCGAAGCATACCTGCAACTGGCCTCTGAAAGAAACGCCAACATCAGGTACATCTTCGAAACGCATTTTCATGCAGATTTCGTAAGCGGACACGTCGACCTTGGCAAAGCGACCGGCGCACCCATCATCTACGGCCCCGGAACAGTTACAGGTTTCAAATCACAAATCGCCAGCGATGGAGAAATCTTCAAACTGGGCAAGATAACCATCGAGGTATTGCACACTCCCGGTCATACACTGGAATCCAGTTGCTATCTCTTGCGCGATGAAACAGGCAATCCTCATTGCGTCTTCACCGGCGATACATTGTTCGTTGGTGATGTCGGCCGTCCCGACCTCGCGCAAAAGGAAAACGAACTAACCCCGGAAGACCTCGCCGGAATGCTTTACGATAGCCTTCATTCGAAGATCGTTCCCCTTCCCGACAATGTGATTGTTTATCCCGCCCACGGCCCAGGTAGCTCTTGCGGAAAAAGTCTCGGACCAAATACATTCAGCACCATCGGTGAAGAAAAACAACTCAACTACGCACTTAAGGCAGAAACGAAGGAAGAATTCATCAAATCAGTTACCGATGGCATTCCTCCTCCCCCACAATACTTCCCGCTCAATGCTCGCATCAACAAAGAAGGATACGAAAGCATCGACCAGGTTATCTCACAAGGTTTGAAAGCGCTCAACGCCGAAGAGTTTATGAAGATGGCTGAAGAAGAAGATGCGATCATTCTGGATACACGCAAGGCCGTAGAATTCACAAAAGGATTTGTGCCTGGCTCCATCAGCATCGGCCTCGAAGGAAGATTCGCCGAATGGGCCGGAAGCATTTTACCTTACGATAAAACGATCATCCTCGTCACAGAACCCGGCAGAGAGCGCGAGACAATCATCAGACTCTCCCGCGTCGGACTCGACAAAGTGAAAGGATATCTTGAAGGTGGATTCGAAAAATGGAAAGAAGACGGCAACGAAGTTGACATGATCATCGACATCGAAGCCGATGAACTGATGATGGACATTCCCTTCGATCAACACCTCGTGATTCTCGACGTACGCAAACCAACCGAATTCGCCGAAGGACATCTGCAGGATGCAGTCAACCTTCCGCTTAGCATCATGAACGATCCCATGAACCTCGCAACCATCGAGGAAAACGACAACCTCTACATCCACTGCGCCGGTGGCTACCGAAGCGTCATTGCCGCCTCACTCCTCAAGCGCCAGGGAATTCATAACCTGAGAAATATTCTCGGGGGATGGGGTAAGATTAAAGAGCAGGAAAAGGTGGTGGTAGTGAAGGAAACCACTATGCTTAATTAGCTAATTACCTAATTAGCCAATTAGTTAATTAGTCAATGCTTGCCAACCCAAAGCTTCCGATACTCCTCCTTCCACGCATGCTTCCACCTCCTGTGACTCCACAGGTATATTTCTGGTTGAAGGTGAATATTTTCTTCCACATGTGCGACATATCTCCTGATGAGTTCGCCATCGGGTAATTGTTTTGGATCTTCTGCAAGAAGAAAATATTCGAAATGATAATGCCCCCTCTTTGTTTTAGTGGTCGTCATCATCACCACCGGTATTTGTTGCACACGCGCAAACTTCTCCGGACCTTTTAGGAAAACCGTACGTTGGTTCATGAACTCCAGCCAATACCCAGCCTCCGGATGTGCAGGGCTCTGATCCGCACCCAATGCAAGCAAGTACTGCTTCTTCCTCCACGGTAAGATCGCCCTTGCCATTTCAGTCGCAGGAAGCTGCGGATTTCCCCAACGCGAGCGGATGTATAACAATAGCTTGTTCATGATCGCACTGCTCTGCGGAAGGTAGACAGTAAGAAAAGTATAAGGTTGATTGATTCCCGTATGCAGTGTCATTATCTCCCAATTGAAGAAATGACCCAGATTCACCTGCACCGATTTGCCCTGCGCATGCAAATCATGAAAAACCTGGAAGTTTCCCGTTACTCGTTTATTCAATGCATTCTTGGAGATCGACATCAGCTTGATAGTCTCTACCCAATTGTCGAGGAAGTTCCGGTAGAATTTTCTTGCGATCTTCTTTCTCTCCGCCAATGTCTTCTCAGGCAAAGCGTTCGCAAGATTATCCATCACCACCTTTTTCCTGTAGCCAAGCACATAATAAAGTATCAGGAAGCAGAAGTCCGCCAACCCATAAAGAATGAAAAAGGGAAGCAGCGAGATGAGATAAAGAATGCCAAAAACCAGGTAATACATTGCACGCAAAGATAATCTCTAGAGGACGATATTTTGTACCAGTTCGCTCTTCCCCGGATAGTCTGTATTGTAATGCAGACCCCGGCTTTCCTTCCTGAACGCCGCACACTTGACGATGAGATATCCAACGGAAATCAGGTTTCGCAATTCGAGCAACTGGGGTGATAAGGATGTATTTTGATAAAGTTGTTCCGTTTCTTCCCAAAGCAAATCAATCCTTCTCAATGCTCTCTGCAAACGCCGATTGTTTCGTACGATTCCGACGTAATCGCTCATCACCTGCTGCAATTCCTTCAGACTTTGCGTTATCAGGATCATTTCCTTCGGTTCGCTCGTACCCTGCGCATCCCACTCCGGAATCCTTTTCTCAAGCTCTGCAATGGACTTAAAAGGATACTTCTTCGGCCCTGATATCTTTGCTACAGAATCAAGATAGCAGCGATGCGCGAACACCATCGCCTCCAACAGGGAATTACTCGCCAGCCTGTTAGCGCCATGAAGCCCCGTGCTCGAACATTCACCACATGCATACAGGTTGTTGATGGAACTCCTTCCCCATTCATCTGTCTTAATGCCTCCGCAACTGTAGTGCGCTGCCGGTGCCACTGGAATCATATGCTTGCTGACATCGATACCAACGCTTAGACACTTCTGATAGATGTTTGGAAAATGTTCAACAAATTTCTCAATGTTAAAATGACGGCAATCGAGCCACACATGTTCCGTACCCGTACGCTTCATCTCACTATCGATCGCCCTTGCAACAATATCCCTCGGCGCAAGATCCCTTCTGCTGTCATACCTCTCCATAAACGATTCGCCATCCTTATTACGTAGTATTCCTCCATCTCCCCTCACCGCTTCCGTAATTAGAAATGCCTGGCCCTTCATTCCCGGCTCATACAACGCTGTGGGATGAAACTGGATGAACTCCATATTCTCTATCCTTCCCTTCGCGCGGTATACCATCGCCACCCCGTCTCCGCTCGCAATAGACGGATTGGTAGTAGTGCGATAAACCTGTCCATTCCCTCCAGTAGCAAGCAGTGTTATTGGAGAAAGTATCCTCTCAATATGCTGAGTTCTTGAATTGAAGACATACACCCCATAACATTCAATGTCGGGGGTTGATTTCGTCACGAGAAATCCCATGTGATGTTGCGTGATGATGTCCACCACGAAGCAATCCTTTATGATCTCAATATTCTTCTGTGCAGCAACCGCCTCGAGCAAAGCCCTTTCAAGTTCCCACCCAGTTATGTCTTTGTGATGAATAATCCTGAATTCAGAATGTCCACCTTCCTTTCCCAATTTATAATCGCCGTCCTTTTCCTTATCGAACCGAACACCTAACTCTATCAGTTCACGCACGCGGTCTGGTCCTTCTTTCACAACAATTGAAACCACATTCTCATTGCATAGTCCGTCTCCCGCGATGATCGTATCATCAATATGCTTCGCAAAGCTGTCCTTCTCCAAGTCATTCACCACGGCTACTCCTCCCTGCGCATACTTGGTATTTGTCTCATCGGCCGCAGCCTTGGTCATCACCAAAACGCGTTTGTCCGGAAACTCCCTAGCCACCTTCAAGGCATAGGTTAGTCCTGCAATTCCTGATCCGACAACTAAAAAATCTGTTTGCTGCATCCGGGAGATTATGAATAGGAAATGAATATGAAACGCAAAGTTACAGGAAAGAAAAAGTCCCTCAAGAGGGACTCAAAATGACTTTTATCATGCATGATACTTCTACACCGCAAAGCTCTCACCACAACCACAGGTCCTGCTCGCATTGGGATTGCTAAAGTAGAATCCCTTTCCGTTCAGGCCATCCGAGAAGTCGAGCATAGTATTGACGAGGTAGAGAAAACTCTTCAGGTCTGTTACCAACTTCACTCCATTATCCTCAAAAACCTGGTCCATCGGCCTTGGCTCATTATCGAAGTCCAGCTTGTAGCTAAGGCCCGAACATCCCCCACCCACTACGCTCACGCGCAGGAAGTACGAAGGATCATTAGCCACGCCTGCATCCGTCATAAGCTGATGCACCTTGGCCTTCGCCTTGTCGCTGATGTATATGCTATTGTCTTGTGCTACCATTTTTTGTTGACTGTTTACAGTTGACCGTTAACCGTTCAGAGACGCACTCCGTACAGTTCCCTGCTACCTGTTCACTGCTCCCTGCTCCCTGCTCCCTGCTCCCTGTTCACTCTAATGAACTACGCTCTCCTTAAACTCCAACTCCGGCAGCCCGTTCTTCTTCCTGTAGTCGTTTACTGCAGCCTTGATCGCGTCTTCTGCGAGTACAGAGCAGTGGATCTTTACCGGGGGAAGGTTGAGCTCTTCCACGATTGTCATGTTGTCGATAGTAACAGCTTCATCCACAGTCTTGCCTTTCAGCCATTCTGTAGCAAGTGAAGATGATGCGATTGCGGAGCCGCAGCCAAAGGTCTTGAACTTGGCATCGCTGATGGTTCCATCATCGCCGACTTCGATCTGCAAACGCATTACGTCGCCGCATTCCGGAGCGCCCACCAGGCCGGTGCCAACATTCTGCTTGCTCTTATCCAGTGTTCCCACGTTCTTGGGATTCTGGTAGTGGTCGATTACTTTTTCTGAATATGCCATAATAATTAGCTAATTAAATAATTAATAATTGATAATTAATGATGTGCCCACTCAATCGTATTCAAATCAATTCCCTCCTTATACATTTCCCAAAGCGGGCTCATTTCCCTCAACTTGAGAACAGTGTTTGTCACCTGCTCAATTGTATAGTCGATCTGCTCTTCGGTTGTATACCTACCGAGACCGAAGCGCAGAGAACTGTGTGCAAGATCGTCACCCAGGCCGAGAGCTTTGAGTACATAGCTTGGCTCGAGCGATGCAGAAGTACATGCTGACCCGGAAGAAACAGCGATGTTCTTGTTGAAGCCCATCATCAGACCTTCTCCTTCCACATACTTGAAGGAGATGTTAGTGACATGAGGCAGCCTCGCTTCCTTATCGCCGTTGAGGTATGATTCCTCAATCGCGAGCAGCGCATGCTCAAGTTTATCTCTCAACGCAGATACGCGTTTTGTTTCTTCTTCCATTTCGTTCATGCAGATCTCGCAAGCCTTACCAAAGCCAACAATACCCGGAACGTTCAATGTACCGCTGCGCATGCCACGCTCGTGTCCACCGCCATCGATCTGCGCGGTAACCTTCACACGGGGATTCTTCCTGCGCACATAGAGAGCGCCAACTCCCTTAGGTCCGTACATTTTATGTGCCGAAAACGCCATCAGGTCGATGCCGTCTTTGATTACATCAACCGGAATCTTACCAACTGCCTGGGTAGCATCGGTAAACACCAACACACCCTTCTTCTTTGCAATGGCGCTGATTTCCTTCATCGGCATCACGGTACCAATCTCGTTGTTGGCGTACATGATGGCGATTAAAATCGTGTTTGGCTTAATGGCCGCCTCGAGTTCAGCGAGGTCGATCAATCCATTGTCCTTTACTTTGAGGTAAGTCACCTCACCACCTTCCTTTTCTATGTGCTTGTAGGTATCGAGTACTGCCTTATGCTCAATGTTGCAAGTGATGATGTGGTTGCCCTTGCTTGCATACATC
>CBINHQ010000057.1:0-9760 GCA_966250475.1 uncultured Chitinophagaceae bacterium | reverse complement strand
AATAAATTCAACAACTTTACGTACAAGAAAATGCCATGAAGAATATTTCTGATGAGATAGAGTTCCAAACCACGAGAAGTGGAGGCAAGGGCGGACAGAATGTAAACAAGGTAGAGACGGCCGTGATCGGTTCATGGACCGTCGACGCTTCACGACATCTCACAGAAGAACAGAAAGAATTGGTACGCGAGAAACTCGGCAACCGCATCACCAGCGACGGTAACCTGATGGTCAGGTCGCAGATCCACCGAAACCAACTCTCAAACAAAGAAGAGGTGATCCGAAGAATGAATCATCTCATCAATGAAGCATTAAAGAAGAAAAAAGCGCGCATCGCCACGAGGGTAACAAAAGCAGCGAAAGAGAAACGGCTCGAGTCAAAGAAAAGAAGAAGCGATGTGAAGAAAGGAAGGGGAAAGTACCGTCTTGAGTAATTCCTGAAAATCTTTAGCTATTTTGAAAGCAAAAATTATTCGTATTGAAGAAAACGATCACCTTATTATCTCTCGTATTAATCTCTCTCGCCATCACCTACCTGGTCGGGGCGTGCAGGAAGCATGATCATCGTGCAGGCCTCACCAATTTTCAACAGGTGATACCCGATGGTTTTCCCGATCCCGTCTACACCTTCAACGACAATCCTCTCAGCCTCGAAGGCTTCGAACTCGGAAAGAAATTATTTTATGACGGAATCCTTTCATTGGATGGCAATTTCCCTTGTTCTTCCTGTCACCAGCAGATCGCCGCCTTCGGCACTTACGAACACGACCGCAGCCATGGCTACAACGGGTCGCATACGCTCCGCAATGCGCCAGTGCTTTTCAACCTCGCCTGGCAAACCAATTTTCACTGGGATGGAGAGTTCAAATCGCTCGCTGAAGAAGCCGTACAGCCCATAACCGGACATATCGAAATGGCAGAATCATTCTCCGGAATAATTCACAAGCTTCAAAACGATGCCGAATACCGCGAACTCTTTCGGAAAGTATTTCACACTCCAGCCATCCGGCCGGAACTCGTGATGAAGGCTCTCGCGCAGTTCACCGGTAATCTAACCTCCGCCAATTCCAAATACGATAAATACAAACGCGGAGAAGTTTCCTTCTCGCCTCAGGAACTTAATGGATACGAAATTTACAAGGCCAATTGCGCCACCTGCCATCCCGAACCATTGTTCACCGATGATTCATTCCACAATATCGGTCTCCCCGTCGATAATTTCCTGAATGATTATGGAAGAATGCGAATCACCAACAATCCAGCCGATTCGCTGAAGTTCAAGACGCCCACGCTTCGCAATGTGTACATCTCATCAAATTACATGCATGATGGAAGGTTCAACACGCTTTCGCAATGCATCAACCATTACAGAACCGGCGTACAGGCAAGCCCCACACTCGACACACTATTGACAAATGGAATTGAACTCACGAATACGGAAGCGGCAGACCTTGCTCTCTTCCTGAGAGCGCTCACTGATTCTTCCTTCCTTTCAGATCCGAAGTATAAACCCTGACGAGGGATTAAATATGTAGTTAGATTCTTCTCGACTTAAGTTCTTCCAGCACCTTCTCCTGCTTCTCAATTTCCTGCTGCTGGCTGACCTGGCTCTTCGCATTCTTCTCAAGATCATCCTGCAACTGCTTTATTTTCTTCTCTAAAATTTCCTTGTCTTCCTCAAGCCCACTGAGTTTCTTTCGTGCCCTTTCCACTACCTTCTCCTGCGCACGCACTTCGAGATCGAGATTGAAGGCATCCACCTCCGGCACCAGCCTGTCCATAAAGGTTCTTGCATTGCTGTTGATCAGCGCGTCGTTTCTGCCAAGAATGTCTTCGTCTACCCGAAGCATCACAAGATGCACCACGGACTCATCCTTTTCCTTACGGCTCTTGCGTTCAACCTTTATCATGTAGTCCGCTGGTTCGGAGCTAATCTCGCTCAACACAGCGTTCTTGTAAACCAAGAATCCTTTCGAGGTTTTCTTCTTGTAACCCAACTTCTCCATCCTGGAAGTGATCGCATCCTCCACCACGGAAGGTGAGTATGGAAACTCGATCACCATCGCCTTGTAATCTTTCTTCAGGTACTCAATAGAGCCTTCGCGAGATTGCGTGTTCGCGACTATCGCAAGAGAGAGCAGTATTGAAAGTAAAAGACCGGATTTCATACGCTGTGTTTTAGTCCGCAACAAAATTAAGATGATTCATGGACGGTTTTTCATTTCCTTCACTAAAATGGCGAACTACGTAGGACAGCTACGATTCCCATTTCGTATCTTAACAGCCTAATTGGTAAATCAGGCAATCAGGAATCCGGGGCTTCGAAGCAAAGGCCCTTAACTTTATAAAAACATCCAATCCTTTGAGCAGCATAAAGAAACTGGCAGGACAGACTTTCTGGTATGGCACGAGCAGCATCTTCGGTAGATTCCTCAATTACTTGCTCACGCCCCTGCTGGCAACCATCTTCGCCGCCGCGGACTATGGTAAGATTTCTACCCTGTTCGCCATTGCTGCCTTTCTCAACATAATATATACATACGGATTGGAGACTTCCTACTTCCGGTTCACCTCGCAGCACGATGAGCGAAAGGTTTACAACACCTGCTCGAGTTCAATCATTGTAACTACCGCTCTGCTCACTTTAATTCTCTACTGGGCCACGCCATCAATCGCAGCCTTTCTCGAGATTCCGAACAATCCCGAATGGGTATTGTGGGTTGTTGCCATTGTTGCGCTCGATACGCTTTGCGTGATGCCCTTTGCCAAGCTTCGCTTCCAGGGAAGGCCAATGAAGTACGCGGCGATCAAAATCGCTAACATTCTGATCAACGTCGGGCTCGTGGTATTCTTCCTGGTTGTTTGCAAGAATGCCAATCCCGATAGTTTTCTTGGATTTCTTTACAATCCTTCCATCGGTTTGGGATACGTGATTCTGTCTAACCTGATCGCCAGTGCAGCCACGTTGCTATTCCTCTCCAAAGAATTGCTTCAATTTCGCTTCAGGCCCGATAAGAAGTTCTGGGGAGAGATGCTTTCCTATTCATGGCCGCTGATCATCGTGGGATTTGGAGGAATGGTGAATGAGATGATCGATCGTTTCATGATCCTGAAACTTTATCCCGGAACAACCGAGCAGGCGTATTTTCAATCGGGGATATATTCAGCAAACTATAAACTCGCAGCACTGATCATCCTGTTCATTCAGGCATTCAGATTGGGTGCGGAACCATTCTTCTTCAAACAATCTACAGAAAGCACGGCCCAGAAGACTTATGCGAGGGTGCTGAAGTTCTTCGTCATCACCTGTTGCTTCTGTTTTCTCGGCGTAGTGTTGTTCCTCGACCTCTGGAAATACTTCATGGGTACCACCAACCTGGAATATTACACTGGTTTGAAGATCGTTCCCTTGCTAATGCTGGCAAAAATCTTTCTCGGTATTTATTACAATCTGTCTATCTGGTACAAACTAACCAACCGCAACCTCACCGGCGCATGGATAACACTCGGCGGTGCGGCTGTTACCATATTGTTCAACTGGATTTTCATTCCAATTTGGGGATACGTAGCCTGTGCAATCGCCACCCTGCTTTGTTATGCCTTCATGATGGTGACCAGCTATCTGCTCGGGCAAAAATTCTATCCCGTTCCGTATGCATGGAAGAAAATGCTCGCCTACATCGGAGTCTGCATCATTCTATATTTAATACATGCCGGCATCAGGGCGATCTCACCATCGGTTTGGGTCAATCATGGTGCAGGCATCATACTCGCTGGATTGTTTGCGCTGCTTGTATTGAGAGTTGAAAAGAAGGAAATCGAACGCATTCCTTATCTGCGCAAACTGATTATTTAGGCTGACTTCATTCCATTCTGACAAATGCATTCGATGTTTTCTCGCGGCCAATGGTTGTCATGGGCCCATGACCGGAATAGACCTTCACCTCATCGGGAAGCGTGTACAATTGTGTGCGGATGCTTCTTGCCAGCGTTTCGAAGTCGCCTCCCGGGAGATCGGTCCTGCCGATGCTTCCTTCGAACAAAGCATCGCCGCTTATCACAAATTCAGCTTCCTGGTTGTAGAATGATACGCTGCCGGGGGAGTGACCGGGAGTGAATAAGATCGAAAGCGCATCATCACCCAGGCTGATCTTTTCTCCCGGCTTCAGGTAGTGCAATGGTCCCTCATAATTATCGAATGGAAGTTGCCACATCTTCCCCGATTCAGGCGCAAACCGCAGCAACGCCTCCTCATCAGGGTGAAGATGAAGTTCAAGGCCCCAGTTTTCAGCCACGAATTTGTTCCCGAAAACATGGTCCAGGTGACAGTGTGTGTTCAGCAACAACACCGGTTTCAGTCCCTGTCCGGCAATCCATTCAGCCAATTCCTTCCGCTCTTCCGGGAAATAACATCCGGGGTCGATAATGCAGCAAAGGCCCTTTTCGTTAAAAAGCACATAAGTATTCTCCTGCACGGGGTTAAATATGAACGACTTGACACTTAACATGGGGGATTTTAGTACTTTTAATTAAAATGTTGAACGTTGACTGTTCACCGTTCACTGCCTACTGTTCGCGGTCACGGTAAACAGAACAATATTACTATCTACCGGCAACACTGAGGACAACTGGAACGATTTATAAAAGTATGAATTGAAACAGCACGAATTTTTATGAAGCAACATTTAAGCCTGATTGCATGTATATGCCTGTTCGTATCGCTGGACTCAGACGCCCAGGTGAACAGTGTGGAATTTGGAAAGAACCGTGTTCAGTACCAGAAATTCAGTTGGAAGTATTACCAAACAGAGAATTTCAACACCTATTTCAGCCAGGACGGACTTGGACTTGGTAAGTACGTGGCACAAATCGCAGAAAGGGAGCTGCCTTCAATTGAAGAATTCGTGGAGTACGGCCTTCAGCGCCGCACAAACATCGTCGTGTTTAACAACTTCGACGAGATGCAGCAATCAAACATCGGACTTAGCGTAGACTGGCAAAACAGCGGTGGTACTACTAAACTTGTTAACAACAAGATGCTGGTCTTCTTCGATGGCAATCACGACAACCTTCGCCGCCAGATCAGGGAAGGAATCGCAAAAGTGCTTGTCGAAAATATTTTGTTTGGTGATGACCTTGGAGAATTCGCAGCCAACCAGGCATTACTCGACCTCCCAAAATGGCTCACCGATGGATACATCGCCTATGCCGCAGAAAACTGGAGCCCCGCACTCGACGACCAGCTTCGCGGTGTGATGCTTTCAGGCAAATACACAAACTTCTATCAATTCGCATTCGATAAGCCAGACCTTGCAGGACACGCATTCTGGAAATACATTGCCGATAAATACGGAAAGAGTAAGACGACTTACTTCCTCTATCTCTCACGCATCTACCGCAACTTAAATGGTGCGTCGCAAAAGGTAACGAAGAAGAAGTTCAAGGAGGTGTTGCGTGATTTCATGACCGACATCCCCCAGGCTTATTACAAAGACCTTCGCGGAAGGAGAAATGTTCCCAAAGGACAGCTCGCCATCTCTGAAGTGATTGGCAAGAAGGATTACATTCGTTTCAATGCTAATCCCATTCCCCGCAGCTTTACTTATGCCGTAGTAGAATTTCACCAGGGAAAATATTCTGTGATATTGATGGAGAACTTCGTAAACCGCAAAGTACTCCTGAAATACGGCACACGCTCGAGAGAAGATGAGATCAATCCAAACTATCCCATCATCGCATGGGATGGAAAAGGAACCAGGCTCGCAGTGCTCTACAGCGAAGAAGGAAAACTGAAATTATTTGTTTACGATGTCGTCAATCGCATCAAGATAAATAAGCAGGAGCTTCCCATGTTCGACCAGGTAGCGGACATGAAGTACATGCTCGATGCAAACACACTTCTTCTCAGCGCCGTTCGCAGTGGCCAGACCGATATCTTTGTATACAAGATCAACAACCAGACCTATGAGCAGGTAACGAATGATGTGTATGATGACCTTGATCCCGCCTTCGTAGCCTTCCCAAACAAGACAGGAATTCTCTTTGCAAGCAACAGGCCATCAGCAAATGCGGCAAGTTCGGAAGATTCACTTCCCGTGAACAGGTTCAACATCTTTATGGTTGACAACTGGAATCAGTCCGACTTCAAACAAATCTCTCAACTCACTGCGCTAAGGCATGGCAACGCTCGCTTCCCATCCCAATACAACACTTCTCACTTCACGTTTGTGAGCGATGAGAATGGAATCAACAATCGCTACGCCGGTTTCTTCAAGACCGAGCGCGCGGGACTCGATACGCTTGTGTTCATTGGCGATGAAGTGTTGCGCAATCCGCCACAAAGCGAAGTCGACAGCGTATTGCTCGAGTGGGATAAAACAGATGTCGACTCAGTAGGATTCGTTTCCATCACGAACGATTCTTCTTACGTCTTCCCATTGACAAATTACCAGAGTAGCCTTCTCGAGACAAGGACTGCGGGCGACAACCAGCAGGTGAGCGAGGTAGTAAGGCTCGGAGATATAAAATTGCTATACCGCTTAAGGGTTGATGAGAACACTCTACGCCGCAGAAATGTAACTGCAAGGCCAACCGAGTACATGAAGCAGCAGATTGATGAAGAGCGCAGGAATCTTGCACGTCAACTCGAGGCACAACAAGAAGAGGAAGACGACTCCACAAAACAGCAGGACTTCTTCCTGAATGAATTCCAGGACGAGGAGCCTGAGCAGGAGAGCAGGGTTGGAGAAGTAGTCCAGGGAGAAGAAATCGTAATGACTTCCGTGATCAAGAAAGCTAAATTATACGAATACCGACCGCCAAAATTCTTCGTGGACTACCTGGTGACAGGGTTCAACAATTCAGTGCTTCCCGTTAATAAATTCCAGCCTTATGCAGGCGGAACAGGTCCCATCTCTCTTTCAAACGGAAACGATTTCAATGGTCTCATCAGAATGGGAACCTCCGACCTGATGGAGGATGTTAAGTTCACTGGCGGAATTCGAATTGCTCCGAATCTTCGCGACAATGATGTATTGTTTGAATTCTACAATCTCAGGAAGAGACTCGACTGGGGAGTTACCTACTTCCGAAGCAGTGGGCAGATTGGTTTCACAGATGCGCCGCAGTATTCAGGAAAGCAATTCTCGAATTACTATCTCGTTCGATTAAAATATCCGTTCGACAGAGTAAGGAGCCTGCGAGCTACCATTGGTCCGAGATTCGACAAAGTTGTTGTGAATTCGCACGACAGGTTCTCTCTCGGTATCGAAGACTTCAAGACCACTTACGGACAGCTCAGCCTTGAATACGTGCACGACAACACGCTGAATCCTGTAAGCAATATCTGGCAGGGGTTGAGGTATAAGATCTTCATGGATTGGTTCACGCAACTTAGTGATGTTGGAGACAGGGAAGGAAAGTTCCTCTTCAATGCAGGGTTCGATGCAAGACATTACCTGCCCATCTATCGCAATGTGATTAGGGCTGTGCGCGGTGCAGGTGATTTCTCCTGGGGCAATCAGAAAGTGATCTATTACCTCGGTGGTGTTGACAATTGGCTGTCTCCGAAATTCAACAATGGCAATACCCCTGATCCGGATGTAGACTACACTTATCAGTCGCTTGCAGTGAACCTGCGCGGATTCAAGCAAAACATTTCAAATGGTAACAATGCGGTAGTGATCAACAGTGAGATTCGTCTTCCTGTATTCTCTACCTTCTTCAATAAGCCCATCAACAACGCCTTCCTTCGCAACTTCCAGCTTGTACAGTTCTTCGATCTTGGTGCAGCGTGGAACGGCGCCTTCGACAAGATTGAAAGGCCATCTGCTGTGTACGGCACTCCGCCAGTAACCGTTCTGCTCAAGGCCGGTGGTATCGGACCCTTCGCAGGAGGCTATGGATTCGGAGCTAGGAGCACCCTGCTGGGATACTTCCTTCGCGTAGATGCTGCCTGGGAAATGAATGTTTTCTTCAGGGGCAAGCCGATGTGGTATTTCGCGATGGGATTCGATTTCTAAGGGAACAGTTTAGTTTAGGATGGTGAAAGTTGATGAGGGATGAGGGATGAGAGACTTCGGATACGAAGGTCCGCATTTATACAAAAAGTCTCCGATCTTAAGGCCCTCATCTCTCATCCCACATCTCTCATCTCCCATCTCTAGCATCCCCCACGGTCAACGGTCAACGGTCCACGGTCATCGGTCCACAGTCCACGGCCATCGGCCAACGCTCTACCACTTTATCCTCTTCGAAAAATGCATCACCACTCCCAGCGTCACGAACAACCCTACGCTTCCAAGGATGAGTGAAAAATCCTGAAGCTGCAGTATCGTGAAGATGTAAGAATACAGCAATACCAACACCAGCGAGAGTATTACACTCAGCCGCGCAGAACTCAGTATTCCTTTCACAAACCAACCAATTAACCCCACCGTAGCGAGTGTAGCTATGATGTATGCCACATTGAAACCTGTGTACTCAGAGAATGAAAGAAGCAATGTGTAAAACAATATCAGGGCAAGCCCGATGAGCGCGTATTGGAAAGGGTGCACCGATTTCTTGTTCACGTTTTCGATAATGAAGAAAGCCGCGAAGGTGAGGAGGATGCAAAGAATGGCGTACTTCACGGATCGCATCGTCTTCTGGTAACCATTCGCGGGAATGATCAGTTCTGCACCAAATGCTGATGCATTGAGATTGTATGTCTCATTTTTCCATGCCTGAGGAAAGGCGCGTGTATGCGAGAAGTTTCTCCATGTTGCAACAAATCCTGAGTCAGAAACTTCGTGATCGGGCAGTTGCCCGCCAGTGAAGGATGGATCGGGCCAGGTGGATGACAACTTCACCAGCGTTTCCTTTCCGACCGGAGTGAACAATAGCTCTGAAGAACCATTGAGATTTATCGTGGTTGAAAAACTAAACTCTTGCCCCGGCGAAACCTTTACAGGAGCGATGAATCCTTCCTTCATCAAAGCATTGTTGATTGCAGAAGGATTCAGAGTTACCATCGAATCATTCCATTTCACGCTGATCTCCTCTCTCAATCCCCTTGCGTCCTGGAGGCCAAAAGCCAGATAGGCTTCTTCCCAGATTATGGAGGTTGAATCAAGCTTCAACTTATCCAGCGGAACTGGATTGAACCTTCCGCTGATCTCATTCCTCGAAGTGTACAACAATACTTCGTAGATGCCGCGGTGGCGCTTCTCGGGTTTGACTGTTGAGTTCACCACGAGCTTTTCAGGCAGCACGTAGGCAAACCTCTTGTTGATCTCCTGTCGTGATCCTGTAATGTAGTAGGGCAACACCAGCACGGGACCTGTGATGTTCTGGCTGCCGGCCCATCTCGAACTGACTTCGGTAAACGCCTCCCGTGCCCGAGCCTCGCGCTCTTCTACGAGATTCTGCACAAACATTGAAGGAATTAAGAGTACGAGCACGAGTATCCCGATGAGCACACCCTTTACCAGTACCTTGCTTCTCTGCCAAAGGGGATTGATTGTTTTTTCGATTTCCATGGTTTATTTAATTGATGTGGTTTTGAATATTTTTTATTTAAAGATGTGAGATGAGGGATGAGAGATGAGAGATGAGGCGTTCCAGGAATTGAAGGGTATGTACAAATCGAAATTATCCTAAACCCGAAGTCTCTCATCCCTCATCTCTCATCCCCCATCCCCATCTCTCGTCTTGATTCTTCATTTTTTATTTCAGCTAAGCAGATCCGCAAAGGCAGAAATCCAATCACTCCAAATGCGCA
>CBINHQ010000056.1:0-9792 GCA_966250475.1 uncultured Chitinophagaceae bacterium | reverse complement strand
CCGATACAGGAGAAGGCCATCCCGGTTTTGCTGCAGGGCACGAGGGATTTTATTGGTCTTGCACAAACCGGCACAGGAAAAACAGCAGCCTTCGGACTCCCGCTGCTCCAACTAATTAACAAGGAACAAAGATTTCCGCAGGCCCTGATCATTTGTCCAACGAGGGAACTCTGCCTGCAGATCACGAATGATCTCACCAGTTTCAAGAAACATGTAGGTCAGGTACACGTAACGGCAGTGTACGGCGGCACCTCCATCAGCATGCAGATACGCGACCTGAAGAAGGGTTCGCATATCGTGGTGGCTACACCTGGTCGCCTCATTGATCTGATCGAGCGCAAGGCCATCAACCTCGAACAAATCCATTACGTGGTGCTCGACGAGGCAGATGAAATGCTCAACATGGGATTTAAGGATGATATTGAATTCATTCTTCAGAATACTCCGGAGCGCCAAAGCACGTGGCTCTTCAGTGCGACCATGCCTCCCGCCATCAGGCAGGTAAGCAGGAAGTACATGGAAAAGCCTTTCGAGGTAACAATCGGGAAGGTGAATGCGGGCAACGTGAACATCGATCATCAGTTTTGTGTCACCCAGCATCACAACAGGTACGAGACATTGAAGCGAATCATCGACTTCAATCCTGGTATCTATGGAATCATCTTCACGCGCACCAAGGCTGATGCACAGAAGATCACCGAGGATCTCATAAGAGAAGGCTACGACATCGAAGCCTTGCATGGCGATCTCACCCAGCAGCAACGCGACAAGGTGATGTCGAGGTTCAGGGAGAAGAGCCTTCAACTCTTAATCGCTACCGATGTAGCCGCGAGGGGCATCGATGTTCAGGGAATCACGCACGTGATCAACTATGAGCTACCCGATGATACAGAAGTATACACTCACCGCAGCGGAAGAACTGGTCGTGCAGGTAAGAGCGGTGTATCAATCTCAATCGTTACGCCAAAGGAAACCTATCGCCTGAAGCAGATTGAGAAACTGATCAATTCAAAATTTCACAAGATCGACATACCCAGCGGAAAGGATGTTTGCCGCAAGCAGTTCTTCCATTTCATTGATAAGATGTTGGAGGCGGATATCAGTCATGGTGAGTACGAAACCTATCTTCCTGCGCTGCGGGAAAAATTCGCCGAGACGGATAAGGAAGAAATTCTGCAGCGTGTTGCAGCACTCGAGTTCGACCGCTTCTTAAAATATTATGAGAACTCTGCCGACCTCAATCTTCGTGAAGAAGGAAGGCGTGGCGAAAGGCAGGAGAGGGGAACGCACAGGGATACTGCGGGAAGATCATTCGGTCGCGCAAATGGCAATGGTTCCTACCAACGGCTGTTTGTGAACCTTGGTACGAAGGATGGATTCTACAAAGCAAGTTTTCTTCAATTCATACTCGACATGAGTGATGTGAAGAAGGATGCGCTGGGCAGGATTGACCTGAAGGAAATGAATAGCTGGATTGAAGCAGAACCCGTAGCTGCGAAGAAGATGATGCGCGCCATCGATGGCAAGAACTTCAGGGGAAGGAAGATAAGGATGAATGATGCCCAGACGGGAGGAAGGAAGGGGCGGTAATTAACTAATTAGTTAATTGATTAATTAATTGAAAAGCGTATTTTTGAAGCAGATGAATCACAAAAGCAATTTCTCCGCTAACTATTATTACTTCTATTATGCTAATAAGAAGCCGGGAAAGCTTTTGTTGAAACGATGATGTAAACGCAAATTCAGCATAATGGAATCCCGGCTTTTCGCCGGGATTTTTTTTGTGCATGCATCAGCCAATTATTAAATGAAATATCAAATGATGAGTTATGAAAGTCGCGAAGAGATTGAAGGGTATTGGGGAGTACTATTTCTCCAGGAAGTTGCGCGAGCTTGCGGAGTTGGGCAGGAGTCGCGACATCATCAACCTGGGAATCGGTAGTCCGGACCTGCCACCGCATCCTGAAGTGATACGGGTGTTGAATGAGGAAAGTATGAAGCCGGTGAATCATTCGTATCAGTCGTACAGGGGGTCAGCCATTCTGCGCTCGGCGATAGCAGGCTGGTATCAGTTTGTGTACGGAGTGAAGCTTGATGCGGATTCCGAAACACTTCCGCTTATGGGAAGCAAGGAAGGCATCATGCATGCTTGCATGACCTGGCTGAACAAAGGCGATCGTGCGCTTGTGCCAGATCCCGGTTATCCTACGTACAGTAACGCGGTTCGTCTCGCGGGTGGTGAATGTTTGAGCTATTACTTGAAAGCAGAGAATGATTATGAGCCGGACTTTGAAAGACTTGAGAAAAAGGGTTTGAAGAAAGTGAAGCTGATGTTTGCCAACTACCCGCACATGCCAACGGGAAAGTTGCCCGACATAGAGCTCTTCAAAAAATTCGTGGAGTTTGGAAGGAAGCATGGAATACTGATCATACATGATAATCCTTACAGCATGTTGTTGCCTGAAGGTGTGCAGCCGCTGAGCATGCTGGCGGTGGAAGGGGCGAAGGACACGGTGATAGAATTGAATTCACTCAGCAAATCACACAACATGGCGGGATGGAGAGTGGGAATGTTGTCTGGCGCAAGTGAGCGAATCGATGAAGTGCTGCGGTTCAGGAGTAACATGGACAGCGGAATGTTTCTTCCCTTGCAACTGGCAGCGGCAAGGGCATTGAAGTTGGGAGATGGGTGGTATACTGAATTGAACAGGATTTATGCAGCGAGGAGAATGAAGGCATACGAGTTGCTCGATCTATTGGGTTGTTCGTACTCGAAAGAGCAGGCGGGCTTGTTTGCATGGGGAAGGGTTCTGGAAAAATGGAAGGATGGATATGCGCTTAGCGATGAAATGTTGTACAGCGCAGATGTATTCCTCACTCCCGGCGGAATATTCGGGAACGAGGGTAAAAAATTTATCAGGGTGAGTGTGTGTACGAACGAAAGCGAATCTGCATGGTGGGTACGGGCCTGATGGGTGGTTCGATGGCGTTGAGCCTTCATCAGGAAAAGATATCCTCGAAGATCATCGGAGTGGAATCCGATCCAACTCATGCGCGGGAGGCAATTGAACTGGAACTGGTGGATGAGATTGCTCCGTTACATGAAGCCATTGAAGCAAGCGAGGTGATTGTGTTAGCCATACCGGTTGATGCAATGGTGAGACTGTTGCCGGAGGTCCTCGACAGAGTCAACAACCAGATAGTGATCGACCTCGGCTCCACCAAATCGCTGCTGGTGAATTCCGTGAAAGGTCATACACGAAGAGGAAGATACGTGGCCACGCATCCAATGTGGGGAACGGAATACAGCGGTCCGCGTGCAGCTTTAAGGAATGCGTTTCGCGGGAATGCAGCGATCATTTGCAATGCACACGAGAGCGATGAAGATGCATTGCAATGGACGAGGGCAATGTACAGCAAGATCGGCATGCACCTTCTCGAGATGGAGGCGACTGCGCACGATCTTCACGCCGCATACGTGAGTCACATCTCCCACATCACTTCCTTCGCTCTTGCAAACACGGTGCTGGAGAAGGAGCGCGAGGAGCAGGCCATCTTCGAACTTGCATCGGCGGGTTTTGCAAGTACTGTTCGCCTTGCCAAGAGCAATGCTGAAATGTGGGTTCCCATTTTCATGCAGAACAGGGAGAATGTGCTCGATGTACTGAAGGAGCACATCGTACAACTCCAACGCTTCAGGGAATGCCTGGAGAAGAATGATGGAGAATGCCTCGGAAAACTCATTAAGGAATCGAACAAGATCCGCAAGATCATTAATTAAGCAAAGCGAGTGAAACATGCCCGCTTAGCGATAACTTTACAATTTAGAATCGTATGCAATTCACAAACGAGGTGAAGAGGAAAACAATGGCGGAGGTTTGGAACAAGCGCCCGCTGATTATCTCGGGTCCGTGCAGCGCGGAGACTGAGGAGCAGGTGCTTGCCACAGCCAGCCGGCTTGCAGAAACGGGTTGGGTGGACATGCTTCGAGCAGGAATCTGGAAGCCACGCACTAAGCCGGGAATGTTTGAAGGCATTGGCACGAAAGGATTGCCGTGGTTGCAACAAGCGAGAAAACTCACGGGACTTCCCGTAACCGTGGAAGTTGCCACAGCGAAGCAGGTGCAGGATGCGCTGACCTTCGATGTTGATGTGCTTTGGATAGGAGCGCGCACGACCGTTAATCCATTCAGTGTGCAGGAACTCGCGGACGCACTTCGCGGAGTGAACGTGCCGGTGATGATCAAGAATCCCGTCAACCCCGACATCGAACTCTGGTCCGGAGCTGTGGAGAGAGTAGCAAGAGCGGGCATCAGTCAGATCGGGCTCATACACCGCGGCTTTCACACTTACGGCAACACTGAATACCGCAATGCGCCCATGTGGCACCTGGCAGTTGAGATGAAACTTCGCTTTCCTGAGCTAATGCTCATCAACGATCCTTCGCATATCTGCGGAAGAAGAGACATACTCGCCGACGTAATTCAGAAGGCAATCGACCTCGACTACGATGGCCTCATGATCGAATCGCACATGGATCCTGACAAAGCGCTAAGCGACGCGAGCCAGCAGGTTACTCCTTCCGCGCTTTCAGAAATGCTATCGGCCATCATCTGGAGAAAGGAAGAGATCGGTTCGGCCGAACTTCACGCGGCCCTCGAAAAATTGCGACAGCAGATCAATCACCTCGATGATGAGCTGATGCAAATCCTCGGCCAACGAATGAAGATCGCCGAGCGCATCGGCCAATACAAACGCGACAACGACATCACCATCCTCCAGGCAACACGGTGGAGCGACATTCTTGACCGCGCACTTCAAAAAGGAGAAATACTCGGCCTCAGTAAAGAGTTCATACAAAAATATTTTGATGCGGTGCACTGGGAGAGTATCAGGCACCAGAGGAGGATTATGGATGGGGAAGGGCCGGGTGGTGTTTGAAGCCTCATTAACTAATTAACTAATTAGCTAATTAACTAATTAAGAATGGTTCGGTATAAGTTTCAAAGTTCCTTCACGGATTACTATTTCCACAGTCGCTTCAACGATTTGAAGAAGATCGTTGATCGCAAGACTGCCGTGATAATTACTGATGAGAAAGTGTTCACTTCCCATGAGAAATTATTCAAAGGCTGGAACTGCATCGTGCTTAAGCCTGGCGAGAGATACAAAGTGCAGCAGACTGTCGATTCTGTGATTGAGCAATTGATAACTATGCGGGCGGACAGGAACACGATGCTGGTTGGTGTGGGCGGAGGTGTGGTGACTGATCTCACAGGTTATGTGGCCGCAACTTTTCTCCGCGGTGTGGAATTCGGTTTCGTTCCCACTTCGATCCTTGCCATGGTTGATGCATCCATCGGCGGAAAGAATGGCATCAATGTGGGATTGTTTAAGAACATTGTAGGAACAATCCGCCAGCCTTCGTTCATTCTCTTCGATGTCAAACTCACTTCCTCGCTTCCGGAAAAGGAATGGAGAAATGGATTCGCAGAGATCATCAAACACGCTTGCATTAAGGACGCGAAGATGTTCAGGGAACTAGAAGCGAATGGCCCGGATAAATACAAACCCGGAAGCCGACAACTTGCTTTGCTCATGGAAAGAAATGCCGTACTCAAGACGCGAATTGTACAACGCGATGAACTGGAAACCGGCGAAAGAAGGATTTTGAATTTCGGTCACACACTGGGTCACGCTCTTGAGAATCTATACGAGCTTCCGCATGGTCACGCCGTCTCGCTGGGGATGGTTGCCGCTTCCATCATTTCATTCAGCCAGACAGGCTTCAACGATCCACATAGGGTGATCAACCTGCTGGAAGCTTATGGACTGCCTGTCAGTTTTAAATTTGACAAGAAAAATGTGGTGGAAATTATCTCAATGGATAAGAAGCGCATGAAGAATGAAGTGAATTATGTCCTGCTTGAAAGAATTGGAAAGGCAACTGTAAGAAAATTGCCATTGAAAAAATTAGCAGATATGTTTCCCTCATTGTAATATAGGGATTAGAAACAATAAGATATGCATGTAATCATTAAACCGGGACAGGTTACGGGAGCAGTGTTTGCGCCTGCATCTAAAAGTGCGATGCAGCGTGCATGTGCAGCATCCCTGTTAAGGAAGGGACAGACAATCATCCGGCAGCCGGGAAACTCCAATGACGACAAGGCTTCGCTTGGAATCATCACCGCCCTTGGCGCTAAGGTCGAACAATCGGGTGATGAACTCGTGGTCACGAGCGAAGGTTGGCCGCCGAGCCGAAGTTTGAAAAATGTAGAGATCAATTGCGGCGAAAGTGGATTGGCCGTGCGCATGTTCGTGCCCATTGCTTCGCTGCTGGAAAATGAATTCACGGTGAATGGAGAGGGAAGTCTCCTCAATCGGCCAATGGATTTTTTCGAGGTTTCACTTCCGAATGCAGGAGTGAAATTGCAATCAAACAATGGAAAGCTGCCACTCAAGGTAAAAGGTCCGCTCAATCCGGTAGACATCACCATAGATGGTTCGTTGAGCTCGCAATACGTAACAGGCGTGTTGATGGCTTACTCATCCGTTCTGGGCGCAAGAGATTTCGATAAGCCCGTTACCATCAACGTCACAAACCTGAAGAGCAGGCCGTATGTCGATCTTACCCTTGAGGTGCTCGACAAGTTCGGATTAATCGTTCCTGAGAATATCAATTACCAGCAATTCATATTTCATCCAGCGGCTGGGGAGAGAATCCTTGATGAAATACTTGAGTATACTGTCGAAGGTGACTGGAGCGGAGGTTCTTTCCTTCTGGTTGCAGGTGCAATTGCGGGTCCTGTAACTGTGAGAGGTCTCGATTTATTATCTACACAGGCCGACAAAGCCATCATGCCCATTTTGATGGCGGCAAACGCAGGCGTGGCAGTTGAAGCGAAGGGAATAATTGTTCATCCTGGCGATTTGCGCGCATTTCATTTCGATGCAACCGACTCACCTGATGTTTTTCCTCCCGCGGTTGCGCTTGCCGCTTATTGCAAAGGTGTATCGAGTATCAAAGGTGTGGGCAGGCTTCGCTATAAAGAAAGCGACAGGGGAGAGGCGTTGAAGCAGGAATATGGGAAAATGGGTGTGAAGATCGATATCCAGGGCGATGAGATGATCATTCATGGCAATGGCAAGGTGAATGGCGCGAATGTCAGCTCCTGGCACGACCATCGCATCGCAATGTCTTGCGCGATTGCAGCCCTCGGCGCAAAGGGAGAAATGAAGATTGATCATGCAGAAGCCGTAAAGAAATCTTACCCGCGTTTCTTCGATGATTTGAAATCCATGGGAGCAGATGTATCTTTAAGCAATAAGTTTGAATGGCATGAATAGTTTCGGCCGGATTTTCAGGGTTAACATTCTCGGTGAATCGCATGGCGACTGCGTAGGCATTGTGATCGATGGATGCCCGGCGGGAATTACAATCAGTGAAAACGATTTTCAAGACGACCTCGAACGAAGGAGGGGCGGATTGCAAAAAGGCACCACGCCCCGCAAGGAAGAAGACATTCCTGAATTCCGCAGCGGAATCTTCAATGGCCGCACTACTGGTGCGCCAATCACCATCACATTTTCCAATACTGACACTCGCAGCAGCGATTATGAAAAGCTGCGTTCCGTGCCGCGGCCAGGCCATGCAGACTTTGTCGCGCAGAAGAAATTCGGAGGATTTGCAGATTATCGAGGAAGTGGTCATTTCAGCGGAAGACTCACTGTTGCGCTAGTTGCCGCAGGTGTAATCGCAAAGAAATTACTGGAGCATGCAACCGATGAGGGTAAGATTAGAATCTATTCTTCTGTCATCGAAGCAGGAGGGGAGAGTGATGTGGAGAAGGGTTTGATCAAGGCAATCAGCCAGAAGGATTCCATCGGCGGCATTGTGGAATGTCGCGCTTCGGGATTACCCGTCGCGCTTGGTGAGCCTTTCTTCGATTCAGTTGAATCGATGCTTGCGCATATTTGTTTCGCGATACCGGCCGTAAAAGGAATTGAGTTTGGAGCAGGCTTCGCGGCAGCGAGGATGTTCGGCAGCGATCACAACGATCCGATTGTATCTCCAGATGGAGAAACCAGTACTAACAATGCGGGTGGAGTTGTGGGAGGCCTCACCAATGGAAACGAATTAGTGTTCAGAGTTGCAGTGAAACCGACTTCTTCCACACCGAAGGAGCAGGTTACGCTCAACATGGAGACGAATGAAATGGAGAAACTTTCAGTGAAGGGCAGACACGACCTCTGCATCGCACTTCGCGTGCCGCCGGTGCTCGAAGCAGCCACGGCAATCGTGCTCTGCGATCTGATGATGTTGGAACAAAAAATTAAACGAATCAACAACTAAACCATTCATCAATCACCACTCCAATGTCCTATCGATTTCTTCTTCTTCTCACGTTAATCGCCAGTGCCTGCAACAACGACCCCGATCCACCTCCAGGATCGGATATCGCAAAGTCCCCGGAAGAACTGAACGTAAAGATCGAAGACATTCTGAAGGCGGAATTGGATTATGCAAAGGCAAATAATGGCAAGGTCGATGATTCCGCCAGACTCCGTCAAACTACTCTCGTTGGCGAAGTCTACGATAAATTCGGTTTCACAGGAATATGGAGCAACGAAGGAAAATGGCTTCCTGCAGGTGATTCGGTGGTAGAGTTCATTGCAAATTCAAAGCAATACGGTCTGTTTCCTTCCGATTATCACTATTCAACTGTGCGCAGCATTCGCGATCGCATTAGCTCCGATACAGGAGCAAACCTCAGTCGCTTGGATGCCGTGTTGTGGGCGAAGGCCGATCTTCTTCTGACCGATGCGGTACTGCAAATGATCAATGACGTAAAGCTCGGAAGGCTTCCTCTTGACAGCGTGAGCGGAAGAAAGGATACCCTCATCACAAATGAACAATACCTTCGTTATGTCGATACGCTTCGGTCGATTTCTATCACCCAGCTCATCACTTCACTCGAGCCCGTACATTCTGGATATCATTCTTTGAAGTCCGCGTTGAAGGATCTTCTTCTTGCAAGCAATGAGAAACACTTCACCGTAGTGCCTGCTCCCAACAGTGATCCCGCACAGTACAAGCATCTGCTTCAAAAGAGACTGTTTGAAGAAGGCTTCATGACCTACGACAGCATTCCCGCCGATTCGCTCGAACTCGTGCGTGCCGTGAAGAAATTTCAAAAAGTGCATGGCATGACGGTTGACGGAATCGTAGGCAGCGCTACGCTTCGCATGCTCAACCTCAACGATCATGAGAAATTCATTCGTGTCGCCATCACTCTCGATCGATACAAATTATTGCCCGAGAAAATGCCTTTCAGGTATCTCTGTGTGAACATACCTTCCTACAAGATGCAACTGCGTGAGGCGGACAGCATCAAACTCGAATCGAAGATCATCGTGGGCAAGCCGCAAACCCGCACGCCTCTGCTCACCAGCGCCATCTCCGAGCTCATTACTTATCCGCAATGGACAATGCCCAACAGCATCATCGTAAAGGAAGTGCTGCCGGCAGCGAGAAAGGATCCCGGGTATTTCGAGAAGAAAGGGTACAGTCTCATCGACGGCAACGGCGACGTGATAGATCCTTACACGGTAGAATGGACGAAGTACCGCAAGGGCATTCCTTATAAAGTTGTGCAAGGCAGCGGCGATGACAATGCGCTTGGCGTGCTGAAGTTCAATTTCTACAACAAGTACGCGGTCTACCTGCACGACACGAACCAGCGCTACCTCTTCGCCCGCGACCTGCGCTCCCTGAGCCACGGCTGCGTG
>CBINHQ010000055.1:0-9821 GCA_966250475.1 uncultured Chitinophagaceae bacterium | reverse complement strand
TGAAAGCACATCTTCCCGATTTATGTGCAATAATTGCTCAGCCTCTTTGTTTATATAGGTGAAGTTCCAGTCCTTGTCCAATGTGAAGAATCCGTCGCGAATGCTCTCGAGAATATTCGACTTCTCCTGGTAAACTTTCAGGAGCATCTTCGTTGCCTTCTTCTTCTCGGTTACATCGTTTGCAAGGACGAGTACGGCTTCCTTTCCCTCGAACACGATGGTGTGGCTTGCGATCTCCACATCCAGCAATTTGCCATCCTTGGTAAGGTGTTCCCACGTGCCGCTGAAATTATATTGGCGTTTCATCCTTCCCTTCATGGAAGAGACGAGGTTTTGTACCGCAGATGCCGGACGAATGTCTTTTATAGTAAGCTTTAGGAATTCTTCTTTTGTGTAGCCATACTTTGCGATGGCTGCGTTGTTCACCTCGATAAATTTGTATGTCTTCGGATCGAATATCCACATTGGGAGTGGATTGTTATCGAAGAGGTGTTTGTATCGTTCGGTAGTGAGGCGAAGTGTTTCTTCTCCCCTGAGTTGTTCGGTAATGTCCCTGTAATTGCAAACAACGCCTTTCACAATGGCATCATCAAGTAAATTCTTTATGTCGAGATGGAGCGATTTCCATGTGCCATCCTTATGCAACACTCTAACGATGTGACCGGTAAGCGTCTTGCCTGGATTAGCAAGGGCCTTTTCCCAGAATGCATATGTGGCTTCCTTATCATCTTCGTGAATGAGATCTTCAAGTGCGAGTGCCAAAGCTTCTTCTTCTGAGTAACCGAGTATGTTCTTAATTGATGATGATCCGAATATCTTGGTGCCATCCTCCGCGAAGATTGTCACCGCGTCAGAGCTGTTCTCGATGATGTTCCGAAGAAACTGCTGGTTCTTCTCGGCAATCGTCTCAGCCTCTTTCCTTGCAGTGATGTCCATGCCGGTAATGCTCACCGCATTGATCGTATCACCCATCTTCACGCCATTCAAGGAAATGTTGAACCAGAGTGTGCCGTACTCGGTCTTGTAAGGCCTGTCGTATTGCACCTGTTCGCCTTCGAGTACAGTTTTGATTATCTCTTTAAATGCGGTTTTTCTTTCTGGAAGGATGTGGTCGTAGATGCTGTCGCCGACTTTCGCAGGATTTGCGCCATGGTTTAACAGGATGCATTTCTCTGCAACTGAGTTGAAGATGAGAATGGTGCCTTCACGATCGATGAGTACGAATCCTTCCCTGGCGTTTTCGAAGATGGCGCGAAAGTGAGCCTCGGATTGAACGATACTTTCCGTGCCCCGCAGATCCTGCAGACTGCCATCACTGTGCTCTTGAGAAGAGCCACCAGGCAGTGTTGATCTTTTGGTTTCGTTTCGCATCGTTTTACAGGGTTGGTTTTTCAGCCAGGGTAGGTTTATAGGATATTGAAATTTCGTCTGGGTTGCCGGCCATTTGGTATTGGAGATTAAAAACGGGTTTTTTTTCCATTCGTTTTTTTGATGACGCAAAGATGGGCATGCACTGTGCCGCATCAAATAGTTGTATATGTTGATCTGATGTAGTTGTATTACGACATTTAAGAGTATACCATTGAAAAATGACTATTGAATTCACCAGCGAGGGATAGTTCTAAACAATTAACGCGTTGTAGTGGTATGCCCCGTTCATCTAAGAGCTATTGCCAAACCCAAACCCCAAACCTCAAACCCCAAACCACAGATGGTGGCACAGGACTTGCTTTTGTGAAGTATGCGAAACAGAGAAACCCTTATTTTTTCGATAGTAGCCGCTGCAAGCGTGGGAGTATTAATATTATTATGGAGAAGAAAGAGGAGATTTAGTCACCACAAGAAAGTCTATTCACCCCCAAAGGGCGTGGGGAGATATGAATTTATGGTTTAAGGAGCACTCCGCACCCTAACCTTCGTCAGGGCAGGCTGTTCACTGCTCCCTGTTCACTGCTCCCTGTTCACTGCTCCCTGCTCACTCCTTCCTCCAGTTCCTCAAACCTTCCCGTCTCTTTATTCTTCCTCACATTGTTCCAGTGGAAATAGCGTCCATTCATGGCGATGTAGATGCCGGGTGGAAGACTTTGCACAAAGGCGAATGCGCTGCCGAGGTTGAAGAGTCCGTCGGAGCTACCAAATTTGATGGGTATCATGGCGCCGGTCAATACAACGGTCTTGCCCGTCACTTCCCTCGCTAGCCAGCGGGCGGTTTCGGCCATGGTATCTGTGCCGTGGGTTATTATGATTCTTTTCTCGGGACATTCTGCACTCTTCCTGGCAATGAGTGCGCGGTCGCTGTCTTTCATCTCCAGGCTGTCGATCATCATCAGGGTTTCAATTTGCACAGGCACCTTGTTTCTTCCCATCTCAAGCAGTTCGTGAAGGTGTGTTTCTTTGAAATATAGTTCGCCATTAAGTTCGTTGTACTCTTTGTCGAAAGTTCCACCGGTAACAAATACTCTGATAGACATTCTCGTAATTTAATTGTGAAATTAATTAATCAACATAAATCGCATAAGTAATCAACAGTAATCATACGAAGGAATATTTCGATTCACTTCTTCTGATCTGGTTTTCAAGACTAAGGTTTAATGTGGAATGATGGCATCGTTTGAGTAATACAATACTCATATGCATCTTATGATTATGCTTGCAAAAATAGGCTGAATATTTGCTAAAGTTTTAGAAACCTGTGAGGATGGGAAATTCCGTACAGACAGCTATGATAATTGATGATGATGCAGACCTCGGCGATCTTCTCGCTTCGATACTTGAATCGAGAAGAATACATGCCATGGCTGTCCATTCACTTCGTGAGGCGGAAGAGTGTCTCGCTTATCTCAAGCCTTCCGTAATCTTTCTCGACAACAGTTTTCCCGATGGGTTGGGTATCAATTTCATTCGTGAGATTCATTCTGCGGATCAGGAGATAAAGATCATCATGATGACTGCCGACACTGCGCTTTGGATCGAGGAAAAGGCGAAGAGTGAAGGCATCAACTACTTTCTAAGAAAGCCGTTTACCAAGCATGTGATCGATGGCGTGCTTGATGAGCTGCGCTTCCGTCGCGGATGAGGATGCTATTAAAAAAATCAAAGCCCCCGTAATCTTTCAGCGCACAACTTCTTTACCTTTAGTAAAAGCTAATTTATGCGTTGGAAAGGCAGGCGCGCAAGCGCGAACGTTGAAGACCGCAGAGGAATTTCTGGTGGCGGACTGGTTGCAGGTGGCGGCGTTGTCGGTCTCGTAATCTATCTTCTTGTTCAGTTTCTCGGCGGCGGAGGAAGCGGGGGCGACCTCTCCAATCTTCCGCAGATGCTTCCCGGCGGGCAACAAACTGAGATGACACCCGAGGAAAAGGCCGAGGATGATGAGCGCGCCGAATTTGTGAAGGTGGTGATGGCCGACACGGAAGATGTGTGGAACGAACTCTTTGCGCAAAATGGCGAAGACTACGCCGAACCGACACTGGTGCTTTTCCGGGATGGTGTGCAATCTGCATGCGGTAGCGCTAGTTCAGCAATGGGTCCATTCTATTGTCCTGGCGACAGCAAAGTATATATCGACCTTTCATTCTATCGCGATTTGCAAACTCGCTTCAACGCTCCGGGAGATTTCGCAATGGCATACGTTGTTGCGCACGAGGTAGGTCATCATATTCAAAACCTGAACGGCACCGCGCAGAAGATGCACCGCCTTCGTCAGCAGGTGAGCGAAACAGAATACAACAGGTATTCTGTAAAAATGGAATTGCAGGCCGACTTTCTCGCTGGTGTGTGGGCGCATCATGCAGACAGGATGAAGAGCATTCTCGAATCGGGCGACATCGAAGAAGCGCTGAATGCCGCGAATGCAATCGGCGACGACAGGCTGCAGAAGGAAGCACAAGGCAGGGTAGTCCCGGATGCATTTACCCATGGCACTTCCGCACAGCGAATGTATTGGTTCAAGAAGGGTTATCAAACTGGTGATGTGCGCCAGGGTGACACTTTCAATGACCCAAGCCTGTAAACGCCTTCCATTTTTTCATTCTTTTTTATGAAGCCACTGTTGATCGCCCTATCCCTCGCTACCACGTTCAGTTCATGCAAGCCAGCCCTGTATTCGAAACTGAACGCGAAGGATTACGAAGTTGAAATGGTGAGCCGTGCCGGATGGAATGCAAACCCACCGAGAGAATACAAGAAACATAAGCCGAAGCGTATCACCGTGCATCACGAAGGCACGCGACTCGAAGCAACCGATGACGCGGCGAGGAAGATCCGCAACATCCAGATATGGGGCATGGGTCCCGACCGTAACTGGGTAGACATTCCATATCATTTTCTAATCGCTCCCGACGGCACCATCTACGAAGGTAGAAATGTGAACACGGTGGGAGAGACGGCAACGGAGTATGATCCCACAGGTCACATCCTCATTAGTTGCCTCGGAAATTACGAGGAGCAGGAGTTCACCGATGAACAACTCGACGCACTCATCAGGCTCATCTCATGGTGCGCGGTGAAATACAAGATTCCGGTTGACTCAGTCGCAACACATCGCGACTATTCAAAACAAACTACCTGCCCAGGCAAGAATCTTTACAAATACTTCGAGAATGGCGAGATAAGGAAAGAGGTTTCGCGCATGGTTCTTTAGTGATTAGCCAATTAGTTAATTAGCTAATTAGTTAATTAGCTAATTGAGGAAGAAGCTTATTACGGATGTCTTCTACTGTATGAGGAATATTACATAACAGAACATAGAAGATTTTCTTTTCGGGAATCCATACATAGTCTCCGACGAATCCACCTTGGGAACCGGTGTGGCCGATCATCTGCATCTTGTTCCAGTCGGTAATAAACCAACTCAGTCCTAATCTTGATGACATTTTATCTTTCCACTGGCGGAATGGGTATTTCGTTCTTGAGAATCGCATCCATTCCGCGGGAAGGAATTTGTTTTGCTGAATCGCCTGCTCAAGTTGACAGAGTTCTTCCACGCTGCTCCACACTCCGCCGTTGCCTGCTGCCGGAAAAGTGGGCTCTTCACCGTAGTCAAGTTCCTCGAACTTTCCATCCTTCTTCACGTATGCGTGTGACACTCCTGTTTCGGGATGAGGGCCGTCGGTGATTGTAGAAGACTTCATTCCCGATGGTTCAAAGATTTGTTTGCGGATGTATTCCTGCCATTTTTCGCCTGTGAGTTTTTCAATAATTAGTGCTAGTCCGTTGAAGGCGGGATTGGAATATTTATACTTCGTTCCCGGTTCGAATTCGAGGCTGTCAACCTGCATGAGTGGAGCGAAGTTCTCCGCATCACGAGCAGTAAGGTAGAACTCACGCTCTTCTTCAATCTTCCTCACATCGGGGAGACCGGAGGTATGTGTGAGGAGATGATAGATTCTTACCTTCCTGGCGATATCCTTGTTCTTAAATTCAGGAAAGTATTTTATGATTTCATCTTCAAGTGAGAGTCTTCCCTCGTATGCGAGTTTGAGAATGCCGTAGGCAACAATGGGTTTGGTGATGGAGCCAACGTTGAAGAGAGTTTGCGTGGTAATGCGTTCACCGGTGCGTGTGTCCGCAATGCCTCTTGCATTTCGGTAGATCACTTTTCCATCTTTTGCGATCAGAATTGCAGCTCCGGGTTCATTTTCCCTGAACGTTTGGTTGAAGATTGAATCGATCATGCTGATTTGTTTATGCTGCTGTGCAGGGCATACCATGGGCAATGTCAGCAACAAAAGAAGAAAATACCTCATGCGTATGAAGTTAATTTCAATTATTGAACCTCGAAAAGATTAATTTATTCAGCGCTAAGCCTGCGCTTCCATACTTCGCCCGATGAAGTAGCCGAGCGCTGCGCCAGTGATTCCGGCGATGATCAACACCACATAATTCAGACCAGCGGCAAAGAGGCCGATCAGCATTGCAAAGATTGCGAACAAGAGAGCCCAGATTGTGGTTGCTTTCACGCGTTGACGGGGAGCAATGGTAGTGGAAGATTTGCGGTAGGGATGTCCCTTTCTTTTCTTATTACGAGCCATGGTGAAAAAGGGTTTGGTTCTGTTCGAAGTTACAATAAAGATGAATGATAACTTTGGGTATGCAATTTCGACAGTTAGGTACTTCTTCACTTCGAATTTCAGAGTTGGCGTTTGGATGCATGTCGCTACACCCGGGTGAAGTAAAGCAAAACACGGCAATTCTGCATCGTGCGGTGGATGCGGGCATCAATTATTTCGATACAGCCGATCTCTACGATCACGGACGCAACGAGGAATTGGTTGCGAAAGCGCTCGCGCCGAAACGAGATAAAGTGATTATCGCGACAAAGGCGGGAAACCAGTGGCGGCCCGATGGCAGCGGATGGGACTGGAATCCTTCGAAGGATTATATCCTCAAATGCGCGGAGAACAGTCTGCGCAGGTTGCGCACCGACCGCATCGATCTTTTTCAATTGCACGGCGGCACCATCAACGATCCGATAGATGAAACAATCGAGGCGTTTGAAAAACTACTCGCGCAAGGCAAGATCCTACACTATGGCATCTCATCCATTCGACCGAACGTGATACGCGAATACGTGAAGCGCTCGAAGATCGTGAGTGTGATGACGCAGTTCAGTCTTGCCGATCGTAGACCTGCGGAAACAGTACTACCGCTTCTTCAATCAAAGAATATCGGCGTGCTTGCACGCGGATCGGTAGCATTGGGTTTTCTTGCTGGAAAACCACCAAGAGATTATCTCCACCACAGCGCAGAAGACATTGCCTCGGCAGCGAAGGTTGTGCAAGAGCTTTCTTCACAAAAGCGAACGCCGGTGCAGACGTTGCTGAAGTACGTGATGGCGCAGGAAGCAATAACAGCACCGGTGGTTGGCATCAGCAGAATGGAACAATTGGAGGAGATGATTGGAACGCTTGAGAGCCCTGATTTGAGTAAAGAAGAAATTGAAAGGTTAGAAGAAGCGATGGAGGGCGGGATGAGAGATGAGGGAAGAGAGATACGAGTCTTCAAGTCTAAGAATTCCTAAACTTATTAAGCATATTAAACTTCTTAAACGCTTAAACCAAACTTCAAACCACAAACTACAAACTTGATTGGCCGGACCATTGTACACGGATTTTGTATGATTGCTTATGATTTGTTATGATCTAATCATTCTGTTCAAAATCCGTGTGCATCCTGTCCCAAAATTTTTATTCCGTGGCCCTACTCCACACTAACTTTTATCAACACCTGCGTCCCCATTCCCGGGCTGGAAATAATCTCCAACACCCCACCAATCATCGCCGCACGCTCCTTCATCCCCAGCAGACCAAGCGTGCCGGTCTTCTTCGTCGTATCGAAGCCCGAACCATCATCCTTGATCGATAACCTGATCTCTTTATCATCCGCCTCAAGGTTTGCAATTACCTTCTTCGCATTTGAATGACGAGCCACATTTGTCAGCGACTCCTGATAGATCCTGTACAAGCCGGTTGCTGCCTGTGAAGAAATCTTCACCTCATCTGCAGAAGACTTGAAGTCGACACTTATGCCGTATCTCTTCTCGAATTCCTTGCTATGCCAATCAAGAGCTGGCACGAGTCCGAGATCGTCGAGGATGCCGGGTCTGAGTTCTGCAGCAAGCTTTCTCACGAATTTCACTGCTTCGTCCACAATCATTGTCATCTCACTCAATTTTTCACGGAGCGATGGATCCTCATTGTTTGCAAGCTTCTTATTAAGCCATGATACATCCATCTTGAAACCGGTCAGCAACTGGCCTAGCTCATCATGCATTTCTCTTGCGATGTGAATTCTTTCATTTTCCCGAATATTTTGCAAGTGGGCGGAGAGTTCACGCAATTGTTCGGTCATCTTTTCAGATTCCTCGATCTTATTCTCAAGGACCTTCTTCCCCTTGCTAACCTGTTCGCTCATGGCATTGAATGCGCGGGCGAGTTTGCCTACTTCATCCGTGCGGTTGACTTCATCCTCAACCTTAGCAAATTTCCCATTGGCAATTCCTGCCGCCGCGCCAGTCAGTTTGTTGAGTGGCTTCGTTATGTTGCGGCTCAGGAACCACGCAAGCAGAATGCCAATTAGCAGTAGCGCACTTCCTACAATGATGACCCAACGGAGATAATCTTTCGCTGGTTGCAGTTTTATCGCTGCCTCAAACTCGATAGTGATCTGCCATGGTGTTGCAGGTATTTTTCTCGACAAACCTATCACCTCGGTGTTATCATTATTTGTATAAAATGTAGGTTCAATAAACCTGAGTGAATCTGCTGGTGGATGAATAACGGGAGCCCGCAAGTCGGTCCACACGCTGCCATCAACGTTGGCAACATAGAACCTTGCTCCTTCTCCGAGCAGAGTGTTGAACTGCTCGATGCTGTTCGCGCTCGTTCCCTGTATTCGCCATCTCACCAGGTATCCGATAACATTATCAGTTCCGATAGTAGTAATGACGGGGTAGAGTATATCGTTTTTATATTCGTAGAGCTTTCCCACGCCGGGCGTGAGTGGCAGCACTGTGGCAATGGAATCGAAGAATGGTTTCCTGTTTCCTATATTTCCTTCTGACCGAAGCAGTGGCTCCCTTGTTGGATAGATGATTTGAACCAGCAGTGTATTCGAATCCTTCCTGATTGTCTGCAGTACCTGTGATGCCTCGCTGTAGTTTTCTTCGCCTTTTGAATTGAGGAACTTTCTTATTGCGGGAGTATTTACCGTTGCGTTCTGGTTGGATGTCAATGATACTGCCGACTGTCCAAAGAGATTGCTTAGCTGATTGCTCACGGTCTCCAACCGATCATTGCTGACTTTGAGTGAGAGTCTTCGCACTGAATAGTAAGATACAAGTGCAAAGCCCAACATCATCAGGAGTAGGATGACGCAGATTACGAGTGTGATGCTTTCCTGGATAGATAATCCTCTTCTTCTCATTTTTCTCGGTCTTGAGTTAGTTTTTGACATGGTATATCGGCAATGGTTATGAAATATTCAAAGGCAAGCTTGAATTCATTTTAATAAAATGAAATTCCGGCACTCTGCAATTGCTCACAGACTGCCAGGCAACATCCGCACAGTTCTATACTTTTTCGCTAATCAGTTGCCTTACCAGGGCTTCCAGATCCTTTACCTTCTTCTCAAGGTCTGGTAACTTCCTGTTGATGGCCTGGCTCCTTAGAGCCGATGTGTAATCAAAGGCAGGCGAGCCGGTGACTGCCTTGCCTGGTTCGATGGATTTGCTCACGCCGCTCTGTGCATTGACACGCGCGCCATCGCCCAATTGAATGTGACCCACAATGCCTGCCTGGCCGCCGATCATTACGCCCTTGCCAATCTTCGTGCTTCCACTAACTCCGGCTTGCGCGGCAATCACAGTGCTGTTACCCACTTCCACATTATGTGCTACCTGTATCAGATTATCAAGCTTTGCGCCGGCACGAATGATGGTGGAGCCAATAGTGGCGCGATCAATTGTGGTATTTGCACCAATCTCTACATCATCTTCAATTACCACGTTGCCAATCTGCGGAACTTTCTTGAAACTTCCGTCTGATTGAGGCGCGAAACCGAAACCATCGCTTCCGATCACGGTGCCGGCGTGAATGGAGACATTGTTTCCAATAACACAGTCGTGATAGATCTTTACACCGGGATGAATGTTGCAGTTTTCTCCAACCACTACATTATCGCCGAGGTATACATTAGGATAAATCTTCGAGTTGTTTCCCACCTTTACCTTTTCACCGAGGTATGCAAACGCGCCAATGAAAACATTTTCGCCATAGCTCGACGTCTTCGCGATGTAGCTCGGCTCCTGAACTCCCTTCAGC